>NZ_JBAMDI010000004.1:0-206521 GCF_036961695.1 Pseudomonas sp. CGJS7
ACCTGTGGGAGCGGGCTTGCCCGCGAACACGGGCGAAGCCCGTGCCATCCACCACGGTGTTGGCTTCGCGGGCATGCCCGTGAACACCGGCAAGGCCGGTGCCTTGCAACGCGGTGGCTGCTTCGCGGGCTCGCCCGCACAGGGAACCGTGCAAGTACCGAGCGTTGGGGTTTCAGTGGAAATCCCGACTGCGCACATCCAGCCCTTGCAACAGCGGACTCACATCCTCCAACCGCCGCGCAATCAGGTGCCGCACCCCATTCTCCTGCTCCAACCGCCCACTGACCTTGAGCAACTGAGAACCCACCAGCGCCCGCCGCTGCCGTTCGGCCAGCGCACGCCACACCACCACGTTGACCATGCCATGTTCGTCTTCCAGGGTAACGAAGGTCACACCGCTGGCGGTTTGGGGCCGTTGCCGGCCCACCACCAGCCCGGCCACGGCAATGTTGTCGCCATGCTCCACACCCTGCAATTCACTGGAGCTGCGACACCCCAGCGCCCTCAGGCGAGCGCGCAACAGGGCCAGCGGATGTGGGCCAAGCGTAGTGCCGAGGGTTTGATAATCGGCCATCAGGTCCTCGCCCACGGTTGGCACGGGCAATTGCACCGGTTCTTCAGGCAAGGCCTGCACATCGGCGAACAACGGCAGCTGCGGCTGCACCGCCGCCACCTGCCAGCGCGCCTGATGCCGATCACTGGCCAAGGCGCGCAGCGCCCCGCCATCAGCCAGGCGGGCACGGGCCCGTGCGTCCAGGCCGGCGCGCAGGCACAGGTCTTCGACGTTGCGCCACGGCCGCTGCGCCCTCGCCTGCTGCACGCGCCTGGCGTCGGCTTCGGCCAGGCCACGCACCAGTCGCAGGCCCATGCGAATGGCCAGGGTGCCCTCAGCATCAGGCTCCAGGGTGCAGTCCCAGTCGCTGTGGCAGACATCCACCGGCCGTACCTCGATACCTTGGCGGCGAGCCTCTTGCAGCAGCTGATCAGGGCTGTAGAAGCCCATCGGCCAACTGTTGACCAACGCACAGGTGAAAATCGCCGGCTCATGGCACTTCAGCCAACTGCTGGCATAGCACAGCAAGGCAAAGCTGGCCGCATGCGACTCAGGGAAGCCATAGCTGCCAAACCCCTTGATCTGCTCGAAGATGCGCTCGGCAAACGCCAGCGTGTAACCATTGCGCAACATGCCCTGCACCAGCCGTTCGCGGTGCGGTTCCAGGCCGCCGTGGCGCTTCCAGGCTGCCATGCTGCGACGCAACTGGTCGGCCTCGCCCGGGGTATAGTCGGCCGCGACCATCGCCAGCTCCATCACCTGCTCCTGGAACAGCGGCACGCCCAAGGTACGTTCGAACACTTCCTTCAGTTGCGGCGACGGATACGTCACCGGCTCCTGCTTCAGGCGCCGGCGCAGGTATGGGTGGACCATGTCGCCCTGGATCGGCCCGGGGCGGACAATGGCTACCTCGATGACCAGGTCGTAGAACTTTTGGGGCCGCAGCCGCGGCAACATGGCCATCTGCGCGCGCGACTCGATCTGGAACACACCCATGGTCTCGGCGCGGCTGATCATGGCGTAGGTGGCCGGGTCTTCGCTGGGGATGGTCGCCAGGGTCAGGTGCCGGCCACGGTGGTGCTGCAGCAGGTCGAAGCAGCGACGCAAGGCGCTGAGCATGCCCAACGCCAGTACGTCGACCTTGAGCAGGCCGACCATGTCCAGGTCGTCCTTGTCCCACTGGATCACCGTGCGCTCCGGCATCGCGGCATTCTCCACCGGCACCAGCTGGTCGAGCGGTTGCTGGGAGATGACAAAACCGCCCGGGTGCTGTGACAGGTGCCGGGGGAAGCCGATCAGTTCGCCGGCCAGCACCAGCACCCGCCGCAGCGAAGGGCTGCCCGCTTCGAAACCGGCCTCGGCCAGGCGCTGGTCATCGGGTATGCGATCGCTCCAGCGACCACAGCATTTGGCCAGGGCATCCACCTGGTCGGCAGGTAGCCCCAGCACCCGCGCCACATCCCGCACCGCACCGGCGGCATGGTAGGTGTTGACTACCGCAGTGAGCGCCGCCCGGTGCCGGCCATAGCGACGGAACACATACTGGATCACCTCCTCGCGCCGGTCGTGTTCGAAGTCCACGTCGATGTCCGGCGGCTCGTTGCGCTCGCGCGACAGGAAGCGCTCGAACAGCAGGTGGTGTTTCATGGGGTCAAGCTCGGTGATGCCCAGTACGAAGCACACCACCGAGTTGGCTGCCGACCCCCGGCCCTGGCATAGGATGCGCTGGCTGCGGGCGAAGGCGACAATGTCGTGCACTGTCAGGAAGTAGCTTTCGTAGCCCAGCTCTTCGATCAGCCCCAGTTCCTTGGCAAGCACATCACGCACCTTGCCACTGGGCCCGTCTGGCCAGCGCAGCGGCATGCCTTGCTCGCACAATTCGCGCAGCCAGCTTGCCGGGGTATGCCCCTCGGGCACCAGTTCGCGTGGGTACTGGTAGTTCAGTTCGCTCAGGTCAAACTGGCAGCGCCGGGCAATGACCAGGGTCTCGGCCAGCAGGTCGAGCGGATACAACTCGGCCAGTTGCGCCTGGCTGCGCAGGTGCCGTTCGCCATTGGCAAACAGAAAGCGCCCGGCCTCGCTCACCTGGCAATGCTGGCGGATGGCAGTCATGCAGTCCTGCAAGGCACGGCGACCACGCACGTGCATGTGCACGTCACCACAGGCCACGGCGAGGATACCCACATCAGCCGCCAGTGCCCGCAGCCGTTGCAGGCGCACGGCATCGTCACTGCCCCGATGCAGGTGCACGGCCAGCCACAGGCGCTCTGCGAACACACTGCGCAGCCACGCGCCGGTAGCGGTATCGCCACTGTCAGCGGCCACCCACAAGGCCAGCAGGCCTTGGTGGTGCAGCAGCAAGTCATCACGAAACAGCTGGTACGCACCCTTCTCTGCCCGCCGCCGGGCACGGGTGATCAGGGCGCACAGGTTCTGGTAGCCGGTCAGGTCCTCGACCAGCAGCACCAGCTTGGGCCCGTCGCACAATTGCACCTCGCTGCCAACGATCAGCCGCAACTGGTGCACCTTGGCTGCCTGCCAGGCGCGCACGATACCGGCCAACGTACATTCGTCAGTGATTGCCAAGGCCTGGTAGCCCTGCTCGCGCGCACGCCGGAACAGCTCGTCGGCGCTCGATGCACCGCGCTGGAAGCTGAAGTTGGAAAGGCAATGCAGCTCGGCATAACCCGGGGTGTTCATGCGAACCAACCCTGCAGCCAAAGCGGGCCGGCCTGGCTCAGGTCGCGGTAGGCCCAGCCGCGCAGGCCGTCACGGGTTTCGATGCGGTAGTAGTCGCGACGCACATCGCCGCCATCCCACCAACCTGATTCGATGCGTTCGGCGTAGCCCTGCACCTGGTAGGCGGCGTCATCCAGCGCGATCGGTGCCGACAACAGCCACCCCGGGCGGCTGCCCGGTGCAACCGGCATGTTGCCTTGGGCCCCCTGCTCCGCCAACTGCCAGGCGCATTCGGGGCGGTGATCGGCGGCTGCACCAAGCCCCTTGACGGCCTCATCCCCCAGGCGGGCGCGCAACCGCTCGCGCAATTGCGCCCAGGGTTGCGCCTGTTGCGCCCGCGGGTCGAACAACGCCTGATGCTGTGGCACGAAGGGTGGCAAGTCTTCGGCAACCAGCCGCAGGTTGCGCACCGGTGCGGGTATGCGCAGCGGCTCAAGGCGCCCACGGGCCAGCTCGAACAGCATCGCAGCATCGCGTTCGGCCGCCAGCAGGCCCACCTTGAGCAGGGTATCCGGCCCCTCGGCGTGCTCCAGATGCAGACAGAAGCGCTGCACGCCACAGTCTCGCCCGGCCAGAAATGCAGCAAGGTCGTTGAGCATGCGCCGCAGCGGGAACAACAGCGCCTGGTGCGACTCGACGTCGAAATTGAGTTCCAGCCGGGTTTCGAAACGGTCCGGTGGCTGGTAGAAATCCAGCCCCAGGTTGCGCTGGCCGAGCAACTGGTCGAGGTGCAGCTGCACCTGGGCCGCAAAGCGCCTGGCCAAGGTATCGCGCGGCAAGGCCAATACCTGGCCCAGCTGGTGCAAGCCCATGCGGGCAAACGCTTCGGCCGCCTCTGCCGGCAGGCCGACGCGCGTGATGGGCATGCCAAGCAGCGCAGCTCGGGTGGCGTCGACATCGCCCACGGCCAGGCCATCGTGGCCATTGGCGAGCATGCGAGCTGCCACCGGGTTGCTGGCCAGGACAATGCGTTGGCGCAGGCCCAGTTCTGCCAATTCCTGACGCAGACGCGCCTCGAACAAAGGCCAGGGCCCGAACAGTTGCAGGCTGGAGCCCACTTCCAGCAGCAGCGCCCGTGGGTAATGCAGGCTGACCTGGGCACTGAAGCGGTAGGCCCAGGCCGCCAGCAGCTGTTGCACCTGATCGATGCGTTTGGGGTCGGCTTCGACACAGGTGAAGCCATCGGCCAGGGCACGCGCTGCGGTCAGGGTTTGCCCGGCCCGCAGGCCCAGTGCAGCGGCCGCCGGGTTGACTGCCTGCAACACGCGACGCTGGGTCGGCCCGCCAATCAGCACCAAAGGCGTGTCAGGGTCGTCACGCTCACGCAGGACGGTGTCCAGCGCAAGCTGCGGTAGCAGGATGCAGGCCCAGAGCATGGTGCATCAGCCCCGCCCCGGGCAGGGAATAGGCATCGCTGGAGGCATGCCACCCCGGCTTTTCAGCACGCGCCATTGCGCCGGGCGCGTGTCGACTGCAATGCGCAGCGCTGCGGGTGAAGGGTTGTGCGACGCCTGCTGCGGCCTGCAGGCGAACGCCAGTGCCTGCCCGGTTTCGGCCGCTACCTGCAAGCGCCGCAGGGCGCGGTCATCGGCACGTTCCGGCCAGCACAGCACCGCCGCGCAACTGCCCGAGCGCAGGCACTGTTCGGCAGCCCACAGGGCATCGGCAGGCTCGGCATCCACCTGTACCAGCCAGCGCAGGTCCACCCCCGCTGCCTGCCAGGCCGGTGCAAAAGGGATGAAGGGTGGAGCCACCAGCACCACTCTGCTGGCTTCTGCACTCAGCCGAGCCAGGGTTGGCCACAGCAACTGCAGTTCGCCACAACCGGGGTTGGCCAGCAACAGCTCGCTCAGTGCTGCCGCCGGCCAGCCACCTTCCGGCAAACGTTCGTCGAGGGCCGCATGGCCGGTGGGCTGCAACCCGAGTGGCCGCGCCTGGGCCTGCCGGCCGCGCCATACCCGGCGCTGCTCCAGCAGCCTGTCGAGGTCGACCACGGCGCCCATCAGTCGCGCCTCAGCAAGCCGCAGAGCACGCCTTCGATGAAAAAGTCCTGTTCGGGCTGCACATCGATCGGCGCGTAGGCCGGGTTGCGTGGCAACAGCCGGTAAGTGCCGCCTTGGCGTTGCAGGCGCTTGATGGTCACTTCGCCGTCCAGGCGCGCAACCACGATTTGCCCGTCGCGGGCGTCGGCCTGTTGCAGGATGCCGACCAGGTCACCGTCAAAGATGCCGTCGTCGATCATCGAGTCGCCCCGCACCTTCAGCAGGTAGTCGGGGGTACGGCGGAACAGGCTGGGGTCGAGCAGCAACTGCTCGTGGATGTCCAGGTCCGGGCCGATGGGGGCACCCGCCGCCACCTGGCCCAGCACGGGTATTTCGAGGATTTCCGGCCGGCGCAGCGGTTCGGCCAGGCGTATGCCCCGGGCCTGGTTTGGCGTGACATCGATGTAACCGGCCTGGCACAGGGCGGTGATGTGCTTGCGTGCAACGCTGCGCGAGGCAAAACCGAAGCGCGTGGCGATATCGGCCAGGCTCGGCGGCTGACCATGCTCGGCAATGCGCTCACGGATGAATTCGAAAATGGCGCGGCGTTTGGGGGTAAGAGTGTCCATGGAGCACATTTGTACTCTTTTCGGAGCACGCTGAACAGCCCCCTTCGTCGTCAGCTTTGGTTATGATCCCCCTGGCTTGTGTTTTTTCATCTGGATATCCCATGCTGACCGCCCTGCTGTTCGACCTTGACGGTACCCTCACCGACACTGACACCCTGCACCTGCAGGCCTTTCGCCAACTGCTACGCGAACACGACGGCCGCGAGCTGAGCCAGGCGCAGTTCGACGCCCAGGTCAGCGGCCGCGCCAACGGCGAGCTGTTCGCCGAGCTGTTCAGCGGCGCCAGCGTCGAACAGTGCCAGGCGTTGGCCGACCGCAAGGAAGCGCTGTTTCGCGCGATGTCGCCGTCGCTTGAACCGATGCCAGGCCTGTTGCGCCTGCTGGAGCATGCCCAGGCCCATGGCATCGGCATGTGCGTGGTGACCAACGCACCGCGGCTGAACGCCGAGCACATGCTGAACGCCATGGGCCTTGGCCAGCACTTTGAACATGTGCTGGTGGCCGAAGAACTGGCACGGCCCAAACCGGACCCGCTGCCCTACCTCACCGGCCTGCAGCGCCTGGGTGCCGAGGCCGGGCAAGCGCTGGCCTTCGAGGACTCATTGCCGGGGACGGCCGCGGCCAGTGGCGCGGGGATCTTTACCGTGGGCGTGGCCACGACGCAGACCCCGGAGCGGTTGCTGGCGGCGGGCGCCAGGCTGGTTGTCGACGATTTCAATGATGCGGCGTTGTGGGCGTTGATCGAGCGTATGGCTTCAGATACGGGGTGTGTTCCCGAAGGCTAGGGAGCGGGAGCCGAACTTGCTGGCACTGCAGCCGGGGTGCCGGATGTACAGCCTGGAACGCTAAGCCGTGACGCCGCATTTCGCCCCTGCAGCCATACCGCCAAAGCCGCCAACCCTGCGGGTAGCAACAACGAAGCGAACACCTGGGCAAAACTCCAGCCCAGCGCCAGCATCTGTGCCCCGGCAAAGGCACTGAGAATCGCACCCAGGCGCCCGATGCCGCTCATCCAGCTGGCCCCGGTCGCCCGTGCTTCAGTCGGGTAAAAAGCCGCCGCCAGTGCATTCATCCCAACACTTGCCCCATTAAGGCCAAAGCCTACAGCGCTCGCAACCGCGCACAACCAGGCGAAGTCCGCAGCGACCTGACCAATTGCAAAAATCACCGCACCACTGAACAGGAAGGTCAGTACCAGCACGCGCTGCGCCGGGTAACGATCCATGGCCCAACCCACCGAAATTGCGCCCAACGGGCCGCCAATCTGGAAACAGGCCGTGACGATGGCCGCTTCGGCCACCGAGAACCCGCCCCCCTCCTTCACCAGCGTCGGCAGCCAGCCGCTGAACAGATAGACCAGGAACAGCGCCAGCACGTACCCGCCCCAGAGCATGCAGGTACCAAAGCGATACCGCGCAGAGAGGATAGTGCCGATTGCACCGCCTGCAGCCTGGGCTTTACCGGGCAAGACAAAGGTCGTGTCGGCGTTGACATGCTCAGGTGCCAGGCGACGGACAATGGCCAGAATGCGCTTGCGGTCCGCCCCCTTGCTGACCAGGAACGTCACCGATTCCGGCAGGCGCCAATACAGCAACGGCAGGACCATTAGCGGCAACACCCCACCCAATGCCAAGACACTGCGCCAGCCCAGGTTCGGAATCATCCAGGCGCTGACGAAGCCACCTGCCGCCGCGCCCAGGGAGAAGCCGCAGAATGCCAGGGTAATGAGCAGCGAGCGGCTGCGTGCCGGGGCATACTCGCTGACCAGGGTGCTGGCATTGGGCATGGCTGCGCCCAGGCCCAGGCCGGTCAGAAAGCGCAACGCGACCAGGGCTTCCAGGTTGGGTGAAAAGGCCGAGGCCAGTGTCCAGAGGCCGAACAGCAGCACGCTGCACAGCAACACCGCCTTGCGCCCGTAACGGTCCGCCAAGGGGCCGGCAATCAAGGCGCCAAGTGCCAGGCCGATCAACGCGGCGCTCAATACCGGGCCCAGACTTTGCGCATCCAGGCCCCAGTCGCTTTTCAATTGCGGGGCAATGAAGCCGATGATGGCGACGTCCAGGCCGTCCAGGGCGATGATGAGAAAGCCAAGGAACACCACCCATTTCTGGTAGCGGCCGATGGGTTGCTGGTCGATCAGTTGGCGCACGTCGAGCGTGTTGTTCATAGGTATCACCTGTTGTTGTTTTTATGACGGTGTTTGTCGCAGCCCTAGTGGAAAAGGCTGGGTAAGCGCACAGGCTTTATGATGCGTGTTTCCTGAGCCACCACCAGGTCGCGGGTGGCATGCAGGTACGCGGCAAAGTCCGGGTCGGCATCCCGCGCTGCGCTGCGCTTCTCGAAGTCATCGAGGCTGTCATAGCCCCACAAGTGCACCACCTGGTTCAACGGCCCGATGCTGCTGGTGTAAAACGCCAGGGGTGCACCGAGGTGGCGCAGCAGGATCGGCATCGCCAGCTGGTCGAACGCCTCGAGAAAGGCCGCCATGCCGCGCGGGCGAATGGTGTAGATGCGGTGGTCGACCACAGGCTTGTCCATCACGCCACCTCCCGTGCGTTGCCCGCCGCCAGCCCCTGCTCGACACCCGCCAGATGGCGCCCGGTGATGTAGGCAAAGGTCATGATCGGCCCCAGGGTGATGCCCGCCCCGGGGTAGTTGCCGCCCATGATGCTGGCGCGGTCGTTACCCACCGCATACAGGCCGTCGATGACTTGCCCGTCGGCCGCCAACACTTCACCGGTCACACGGGTGCGCAGCCCGTCGAAAGTGCCCAGATCGCCCATGATCACTTTCACGGCAAAGTACGGTCCCTCGCCAAGCGGCGCTACGCACGGGTTGGGTTGTTGCTGCGGGTCGGCCAGGTAGCGATTGAAGCTGGTGCTGCCGCGGCCGAACTGACGGTCTTCACCGTGGACGGCGCCAAGGTTGTACTCGCGCACAGTCTGCTCCAGCCCTTGTGCATCGATACCGGCCTTGCCGGCCAACTCCGCCAGGGTCTGGCCCTTGAGCAGGTAACCGTTGCGCAGCAATGGCCCCAGCGGCATCGGCGCAGGCTTGGCAAAGCCCAGCCCGTACTTGGCCAGGGTGCGGCGGTCGCACACCAGCCACATGGCGGTTTCTGCCTGATCGGAACACGCCTCGATCAGCGCTGCGCCTACGTCGTGGTAGGCATTCGACTCGTTGGTGAATCGCTGCCCCGAACGCAGCACGCCGATCACACCCGGCTTGTAGCGGTCGAGCAAATGCGGAAAGGCAATATGCCGCCCACCACCCACCGGCACCTTCGACACCGGCATCCAGGCTGCAGGTGCCTGCAGGCAGATATCGACCTTTGCTCCCAGCGCTTCGGCCATGCGCGCACCATCGCCGGTGTTGCCCGCTGGCACCGGTGAAAAATGCTCGCCGCCACGCCGTACATGCGGGTAGGCCTGGCGCAGCCGTTGCAGGTCATGGGAGAAACCGCCACAGGCCAGCACCACCCCACGCCGGGCCTCGATGCGCTGCTCGCTGCCGGCCTGCCCGGTCACCGCCCCCACTACCCGCGCCCCTTCGCGCAGCAACTGCCGCGCCGGGGTGCCAGTGAGAATCGGAATGCCCAGGTCCAGTGCCGAGCGTACCAGCCGTGCCGCCAGGGCATTGCCACTGGTGACCTGGGTGCCGCGTCGGTACAAGGCCAGCTCCTTCAAATGGGTCAGCAGGCGTTTGGCCACGTAGGCGAACGAGGTCAACGAACGGGTGACATTGAAGAAGTGCTTGAGGTCGGCATTCGACGAATTGAACATCATGCCGATGAAGGTGATGGTCTTCAGCGGCGGGCGCAGCCGCGCCATGTCGGGCCCCAGACCACGGATGTCGTAAGGTGCGGCCAGTATTGAGCGGCCCACATCGACGCCGCCTTCCACCTGCGGGTGATAATCGGGGTACAGCGTGGGCACGAACTTGACTGCCGTCTCGCGCTCGAAAAACTCAACCATCTGCGGCGCGTAGCGCAAGAATGCCTCCACCCCGGCCGCATCGAAGCAGGTACCGGTTTCATTGCGCAGGTAGGTCATGGCCGCTGCTTGGCTGTCATTGCCCCCGTGCCGGGTGCCCGGCACCCACAATACGCCGCCGGAAAACGCCGTGGTGCCGCCGAAGCACTCCTCCTTTTCGATGACGATCACATCCAGGCCAAGCTTTTTCGCCGTGATGGCTGTCGCCAGGCCGCCAGCACCCGCACCGATGACCAGTACATCGCAGCTACGCGTATTCATTGGCCTGCCCCCTCGAAGCCAGGGCGCGGGATCAATGCCATGGGCATGCTTTCCAGTCCGCCATCCACGGTCAGCTCGGCGCCGTTGATATAGTCGGCGCGGCGGCTGGCCAGAAACAGCACGGCTTCGGCGATGTCTTGCGGTTCACCGATGCGCTGGTTGGCGGTCATGGCGCTACGCCGGCGCTCCACCTGTGGGTCGGCATAGAACGCTGCCGACAATGGCGTGCGGATCAAACCCGGGCATACGGCGTTGCTGCGCACACCGCGTGGCCCCCATTCCACGGCAATCTGCCGCGACAACATGCTGACGCCTGCCTTCGCCGCGCTGTAGGCGCCACTGTTGGGTTGCGGGTAATGTGCTGCAATCGAGGCCACATGCACGATACGGCCCTGGCCGCAGTCCAGCATGGAACGGCCAAAGGCCTGGGCACACAAAAGGTAGCCACTGAGGTTGACCGCCAGCACCTGGTTCCATTGTTCCAGGCTTAGCGTGTCCAGCGCACCGGGGCGCAGCACGCTGGCATTGTTGATCAGTACATCGCAGCGTCCATGCAGCGCCTGTACCTGGGCCGCAGCCTGCTCCACGCTGGCCGGGTCGGCAATGTCGCAGGCCAGGGCACTGACTTCGCCTGCACTGTGTTCCCCCAGGGTGGCCGCCAGTTCGCGGCATTTGTCCAGGTCGCGGTCAAGCAGCACCACGTGGGCCTGCTGCTCCACCAAGGCTGCGGCCAACGCTGCACCAATGCCGCCGGCCGCGCCGGTCACCACGCATACGGCCGACTCCAGGCCTAGCCACTGAGAAAGGATCTTGTTGTTGTGCATGCTGTTCTCCAGAGCGTTGCTTGTTCTGGGCAACAGGCTATGGCCGGCAGGCCCACCGGCAGAATGGACAAAACCTGCAACCAGCCCCACATTCCCGTCAATTTGCCCACTGCGTCCTGAAGCCCGCGTGCAGCTATGGCACAGTAGCGGGTACTGAACAGAACAATTACAACACCATGAACAAGATCCCCAATTACGCCCTGTACGGTGAAACCGCGCAGCCGGTGTGGCACGAAGCCTTGCATGTGGAGCAGATATCCCAGCGCTCTGGCGCGCACAACTGGGAGATTGCCGCACACCGTCACGAAGGCTTGCTGCAGCTGTTGTACCTGCAAAGCGGTGGCGGCGAGGTGCTGTTCGACAGTGACCGGTTTCAGGTTCATGCGCCCTGCGTGGTGTACGTCCCGGCGCAGGTGGTGCATGGTTTTCATTGGGCCAGCCAGGTAGAAGGCCAGGTAATCACGGCTGCGCAGCACCCGCTGGATAGCATCGCTCAGGTGCTGGCACCCAGCGTGCTGGTGCAACTGCGCAAACCACAGGTGATTGCCCTGCCCCACCGGGCCGCCGATGAAGACCCGTTGTTGCCCCTGTTTCGGGCCCTGCGCGAGGAATACCACAACCGCGCCCGCGAGCATGTGGCCAGCAGCATGGCGCTATTGCTGGCACTGATGATCCATGTCCTGCGCCATGAGCCGTACATACCCGCAGGTGAGCAGCGCCCAGTATCAAGACGCAGCCAGCAACTGACTGCTTTTCGCGAGCTGGTAGACATGCACTACCGCGCGCACTGGCCACTGGCGGAATACGCCGCCGAGTTGGGCATGACCCTGGTGACGTTGGGGCGGTTGTGCCAGGAACACCTGGGCATGACGCCGATGAATGTGATCAATGCCCGACTGGTGCTGGAGGCCAAGCGCATGCTCGGGCATTCGAGTCTGAGCGTGAAAGAAATCGCTCATGAGCTGGGGTTTGCCGATGTGGGGTATTTCAGCCGGTTCTTTCGCAAGCAGGCGGGGGTGAGCCCTAGCGGATTTCGGGAGGGCCAGTAACGCCCCGCAGGCTCTGTGGGTGTTACTGGCAATGCTTGCGTCTGTGGCTTACCCGCGAAGAAACCCGTGCAGGAAACATCAAACAGCCAAGGCCCGCTGCACTTCCCCCACCGTGGTCGCCAAACTGCTCAGGTGCAGGCTCAACACCCGCTCCACCGGCGCCTGATCCAGCGGCCATTGCAAGGCAATGCTGCCGACCAGGCGCCCTTCGGCATGTACCGGCAAGGCAATGGCGCGGATCAGGAACGGCAGGCGTACCGGGTATTCCCAGTAGCCTTCGGTGCGCTGACCAAAGCCCTTGTGCGCTTGTTCTTCGATATCGCGCAACAACCCATCGTCATCCAGCCGCTCATGGGCCGCCAGGCGCTGCAGCGCGCTGCTATTGCTGTTAACTTGAGCGCACTGCTCAGCTTCAGACAAGGACTGCTTCATGCCTCCAAGCCCGACCACCCCAAGCGGTTTCATCCGCGTCCGTGGCGCCCGCGAGCACAACCTGAAGAACATCGATGTCGATATCCCCCGCGACGCCTTGGTGGTGTTCACCGGCGTGTCTGGCTCGGGCAAGTCTTCGCTGGCGTTCTCCACGCTGTATGCCGAAGCCCAGCGCCGCTATTTCGAATCGGTCGCGCCCTATGCCCGGCGCCTGATCGACCAGGTTGGCGTCCCGGATGTGGATGCCATCGACGGGCTGCCGCCGGCGGTGGCCCTGCAGCAGCAACGCGGCACGCCGAGTGCACGCTCCTCGGTGGGTAGCGTGACCACTTTGTCCAGCTCGATCCGCATGCTCTATTCCCGCGCTGGCCATTACCCGCCCGGGCAAGCGATGCTGTACGCCGAAGACTTTTCTCCGAACACGCCCCAGGGCGCTTGCCCGCAGTGCCATGGCCTGGGCCGTGTCTACGAGGTGACCGAAGCGACCATGGTCCCCGACCCGTCGCTGACCATCCGTGAGCGTGCGGTGGCGGCGTGGCCAATGGCCTGGCAAGGGCAAAACCTGCGCGACATTCTGGTCACGCTGGGCTATGACGTCGATATCCCTTGGCGCGACCTGCCTCAGGCGCAGCGCGACTGGATCCTGTTCACCGAAGAGACGCCCACCGCCCCGTGTACGCCGGCCTGACTCCGGCGCAGACCCGCGAAGCGCTCAAGCGCAAACTCGAGCCCAGCTATCAAGGCACGTTCATGGGTGCCCGGCGTTACGTGCTGCATACCTTCATGCACTCGCAGAGCGCGCAGATGCGCAAGCGTGTGGCCCAGTACATGCGCCCCAGCCCCTGCCCGCTGTGCCAGGGCAAACGCCTGAAGCGCGAAGCGCTGGGCGTGACCTTCGCCGGGCTGGACATCGCCGAACTGTCGCACCTGTCGTTGCAGGCGTTGGCCGAGGTGTTCCGCAAGGTGGCAGCAGCCGACTACCTGACCCAGCAGCAGGACGAGCTGACACTGGAAAAACGCCTGGCGGCCCAACGCATCGCCAACGAGCTGCTCGAACGCATTGATACGCTGCTTGACCTCGGCCTCGGCTACCTGGCCCTGGAGCGCAGCACCCCGACCTTGTCTTCTGGTGAACTGCAACGCCTGCGCCTGGCCACCCAGCTGAATTCGCAGCTGTTTGGGGTGGTCTACGTACTCGACGAGCCGTCGGCCGGCCTGCACCCGGCCGACAGTGAAGCGCTGTTCGAAGCCCTGCAGCGCCTGAAACAGGCTGGCAACTCGGTGTATGTGGTGGAGCACGACCTGGACACCATGCGCCGCGCCGACTGGCTGGTGGATGTAGGGCCAGCTGCCGGCGAGCATGGTGGCACCATCCTCTACAGCGGGCCGCCTGCCGGCCTGGTCGAGGTGCAACAGTCATGCACCCGCACCTACCTGTTCAATGCCCCGGTACAGGCCGCACGCGCCCCCCGCCAGGCCCGCGACTGGCTGAAGCTCGAAGGCATCACGCGCAATAACCTCGATAACCTGAGCGCTGCATTTCCGCTGGGCTGCTTTACCGCCGTTACCGGTATTTCCGGCTCGGGCAAATCCAGCCTGGTCAGCCAGGCCCTGCTGGAACTGGTGGGGGCACACCTGGGCCATGCCGAGCAACGTAGCGAGCCCGAAGCGCAAAGCCTGGAAGACGAACCCGAACAGACCAGCAGCGGCCACGTAAGCGCCGGGCTTGGCAGCATCAAGCGGCTGGTGCAAGTTGACCAGAAGCCGATCGGCCGCACGCCGCGCTCCAACCTGGCCACCTACACAGGCCTGTTCGACCACGTGCGCAAACTCTTCGCGGCTACCGAGCAGGCCAAGGCAAAGGGCTTCGATGCCGGGCGCTTTTCCTTCAACGTTGCCAAGGGCCGGTGCGCCAACTGCGAGGGAGAGGGTTTCGTCAGCGTAGAGTTGCTGTTCATGCCCAGCGTATATGCGCCCTGCCCGACCTGTCAGGGTGCCCGCTACAACCCCGAAACCCTGGCGGTGAGCTGGCAAGGCATGAACATCGCGCAAGTGCTGCAGTTGACCGTCGACCAGGCCCTGCAGGTTTTTGCCGAGCAACCGCCTGCCCGCCGTTGTCTGCAAGTGCTGCAGGATATCGGCCTGGGCTACTTGCGTCTGGGCCAGCCGGCCACCGAGCTGTCCGGTGGTGAAGCGCAGCGGATCAAGCTGGCGACCGAACTGCAGCGCATGGCCCGCGGGGCGACCCTGTATGTGCTGGATGAGCCCACCAACGGCTTGCACCCGCAGGACATCGACCGGCTGCTGGTACAGCTGAACCGCCTGGTAGAAAGCGGGCATAGCGTGGTGGTGGTCGAACACGACATGCGAGTGGTGGCGCAGAGCGACTGGGTGATCGATATCGGGCCGGGGGCTGGTGATGCCGGGGGCAAGGTGGTGGTCAGTGGCACGCCGCAGGTGGTGGCGGCATGTACCGACAGCCGCACGGCGGCGTTTTTGGCCAAGGCCTTGTGATGCCTGCGCATTGCCAGTTTCCTGGGCCGCCGATTAGAATGCGATCAATTCTTGATTGCACTCACGCTTCCGGAGCCACGCGCCCGCCATGCCACCCGCCGAACCTAGCCTCAACCTGCAGGTCCAGACGCTGTACACCGAGCACCATGGCTGGCTGCAGGGTTGGCTGGGCCGTAAAGTGGGCAATGCCTGCGATGCCGCCGACCTGGCTCACGACACGTTCGTGCGCCTGCTCAGCCGCCAAGGCAACCCCTACTTTGGCAACGAACCCCGGGCCTTGCTTACTCATATAGCCAAGGGCCTGGTGGTCGACCGCTGGCGCCGCCAGGATGTCGAGCGGGCCTACCTGGAGGCCATCGCCCATTTGCCGCAACCCGAGGTGCCTTCGCCGGAAACGCGCTGGCTGATCCTTGAAACCCTGTACCGCATCGACGCCATGCTGCGCGACATGCCGGCGCGGGTACGTCAGGTGTTCCTGCTGTCACAGCTGGACGGCCTGACCTACGCCCAAATCGCCGAACAGCTGCAGGTTTCGCTGATCACGATCAAGCGCGACATGCGTACGGCATTCCTTGCCTGCCTGAGCATCGAGTGATGGTGCAGCGCATTGACCCGCTGATCCTGGGCGAAGCGGCTGACTGGCTGGTGCAGCTGCAATCGGGCACCGCCACTGAAGCCGACCACCGCGCCGTGCAGGCCTGGTGCAAGCGCAGTGCCCAGCACGCCCAGGCGTGGCAGCGTGCAGAGGCCATCCTCGGTGATTTCCGCCGCCTGCCCACACCGGTTACCGGTGAAACCCTGCGCCGTCTGAGCCGTAACGGCGCGGTAAGTCGTCGCCAAGCGCTGCATCGCCTGGGGCTGTGGCTGCTGGCAGCACCGGCAGCCTGGCTGGCCTGGCGCGAAACGCCGTGGCAGCAATGGACCGCCGATGCGCATACAGCGGTCGGCGAACAACGCACGTTGACGCTCGCCGACGGCAGCCAGGTGCTGCTTAACACTGACACCGCCATCGATATCACCTTTGACGCGCGACAGCGCCGCATTGACCTGCTGGCGGGCGAAATTCTACTGACCAGCGCCAAAGACCCAGCGACCCCGGCCCGGCCACTGTCAGTGCGCACCCCGCATGGGCAGGCAACTGCCAGGGGCACTCGCTTCAGCGTGCGCATCCATGGCCCGCTGACCCAGGTCGCCGTCCTGGAAGGCGCAGTCGACACTCGACCGCTGCATGCCGACAGCCTGTTGCTCAAGGCAGGCGAGCGCAGCGCTTTCGATGGGGACCGGGTGCTACCGGCCTCACCGCTGGAAACCGGTGACCTGGCCTGGGAGCACGGCATGCTGCTGGCTCGCGACATGCGCTTGGCCGACCTGCTGCAAGAGTTGGCCCGCTATCGCCCCGGCGTGCTGCGCTGCCACCCGGCAGTGCGCGAGCTGAAGGTGTCTGGCGCATTCCCGCTGGCCGACACCGATGCCAGCCTGCGGCTGCTGAGCGACACCCTGCCGGTGAACATTCAGGGCATGACCCGCTACTGGGTAACTGTGGAGCCACACGTGTGAAAGCCTGGCAACGCTCCCGGTGATCGCGCCAACCTTCAACGTGTGAGCAGGACAGTTGTTCCCACAGGGACGATGGGCAGCACGATTGATACCTTTTCCTGCGTCGTCCGGTGATGAGTGCAGAACCTTCATTTCTGCACCCACAGGACCCACGCATGACGCCTCGCCAGCCGTACCGCTTGCTTTTGAAGGCCCTGAGCCTAGCCATCGCCATGGCCGCCCTGGCCCCCACCGCGATGGCAGCCGACACCTCCGCGCGCACTTACCACCTGGCGGCAGGCCCGTTGGCCGATGTGCTGGCGCGCTTTGCCGCCAACGCCGGGGTGGCGTTGTCATTCGACCCGGCCCTGCTCAGGGGCGTACAAAGCCAAGGCCTGGAGGGCAGCTACAGTATCGCGCAAGGCTTTGCCCGTCTGTTGGCCGGCAGTGGCTACAGCCTGATCACTACCGACAGTGGCGGTTATACCTTGGCGCCGACGGTCGACCTGGGCAATGCCGTGGAACTGGGCGCGACTACCATCAACAGCGACCTGGCCGCCAGCACCGATACCTGGCAAGGTGGCCAGGTAGCCCGTAGTGCCCGCCTGGGCGTGCTGGGAGACCAGGCAATCAGCGACGTGCCGTTCAGCGTTACCAGCTATACCGCCAAGACCATCGCCGACCAGCAGGCCCGTACCCTGGGTGACGTGCTGCTCAATGACGCGTCAGTGCGCCAGTCGGCGGGCTTTGGCAACTTTTCGCAGGTATTCACCATTCGCGGTTTGCCGCTGAACACCGACGACATCAGCTATAACGGCCTGTACGGGGTGCTACCGAGGCAGATCGTGACGACCGAGGCACTCGAGCGGGTCGAAGTATTCAAGGGTTCCAGTGCTTTTCTCAATGGGGTCGCACCACAGGGTAGCGGCATCGGTGGGGCGATCAACCTGGTGCCCAAGCGTGCCGAAGATAGCGCCACGCGGCATGTCACCCTCGACTACGCCACGGGCGACAACGTGGGTGGCCACCTCGACCTGGGCCAACGTTTTGGTGAAGACAACCGTTTTGGCGCCCGCATCAACCTGGCTCAGCATGACGGTGGCAGCGGCATCAATGACGAGGCCCAGCATTCCACCCTGCTTGCCGTGGCCCTTGACTACCGTGGTGAACGGCTGCGCCTGTCCACCGACCTGGGTTACCAGAAAGAGCGTATCAACCAGGGCCGTGCGGTGATCTACCCCACCGGCGACAAGGTTCCCCGGGCGCCATCGGCGCGAGACAACTACTCGCAGGCCTGGAGCTGGTCGCAGCTGGAAGACACCTACGGCATGCTCAACGCCGAGTACGACCTGAACGACGCCTGGATGCTGTATGCCGGCGCCGGGGCCAAGCATACCCGTGAGAACGGCGAGTATTCCTCGCTCTATGTCAGTGACGGGAATGGCACCGCACGCGGCGGGTTCCTCTATGCGCCCCACGACGAAGACAACAAGAGCGCCGTCGCCGGCGTCAATGGCCGCTTTGCCACCGGCCCGGTCAGCCACCGGGTCAATTTTGGCCTGTCGGGCCTGTGGGGTGAGCAGCGCTCGGCCTACGAGGCGCTGGCGGCCAGCAAGCGTTATGACAGCAACCTTTACAACCCGGTCAAGGTGCCGCGCCCGACCGATACCTATTTCGGCAGCGATTTGCACGACCCGCGCATCGTCGGCAAAAACCGCAACAAGAGCGTCGCGTTGTCCGACACCCTGGGGCTGCTGGATGACCGCGTGCTGTTGACCGTGGGCGTGCGCCGGCAGTCGATCAGCGTCGACAGCTGGGCGACTGCCACAGGTGTGCGCAACACGCCTTACGATGAGTCGATTACAACCCCGGTGTATGGCCTGGTGATCAAACCCTGGGAGCATGTGTCGTTCTATGCCAACCGCATCGAGGGCCTGGCCCAGGGGCCAACGGCACCCTCGAGTGTCAGCAATGCCAACGAAGTATTCCCGCCCAAGCGCAGCAAACAGGTAGAGGCCGGGGTGAAGCTGGACTGGAACAGCTTTGGTGCGAGCCTGGGCGTGTACCGTATCGAGCAGCCCAACAGCGTGACCTATCGCGCTCCCGGGGCAGCGCTGGACACGTTCAGCATGGACGGCGAGCAGGTCAACAAGGGGGTGGAGCTGAACCTGTTCGGTGAACCGCTAGACGGCTTGCGTCTGCTGACAGGCGCGGTGTTCATGCACACCGAACAGAAAAACACGGCCTATGGCAGCAACGACGGCAACCGTGCTGCTGGCGTGCCGCGCTTTCAGTACAACCTGGGCGCCGACTGGGACGTGCCCGGTATCGAAGGCGCCGCGCTCAGTGCCCGGCTGCTGCGCACGGGTGGCCAGTATGTGAATGCGGCCAACAGCCTGAGCATCCCCGCCTGGACCCGGGTGGACCTGGGCGGGCGCTACCGCTTCAAGCTCGACGACAAGCAGGTGACATTGCGCGCCAATGTGGAGAACGTGGCGAACAAGGCGTACTGGGCTTCGGCGTCGACCTCGAACAACTACCTGACGCAAGGTACGCCGCGGGTTTTGCGCTTGTCGGCCAGTGTAGACTTCTAAGACGCTTTGATGAGCAAGGCTGAACGCTGCAGCGTCTAAAGTTCCTGCAGGGTGCCCCGGGTGCGTCCACGGCAGAACATGATGTGATTGCCACTGGCCTTTTCACGGACAAGCCCGCGAAAAGGCCAGAACAGGCTTACATCCACCAAGCCAGCACCACCGGCAACCAGGCAAACGACAGCACCGTAGAACACATCACCAGGTTCGCCACCTGCTCTGGCTCACGGTTGGCCCGCACCGCCATCAGGTAGTTGAACACGGCTACCGGCATCGCCGACTGCACCATCAGCACCGCACGCTCCAGGCTGTCCATACCCAGTACCGCGCCCACTGCCCAGCCCACCGCAGCCCCCAGGCCAATGCGCAAGCCGCCCAGCAGCATGCCGCTGCCCACATGACGCAGGCGAATGCTGGCCAGTGACACCCCCAAGGTCAGCAGCATGAGCGGAATGGTCATGCCGCCCAGCAGGTCTGCGGTGTTGGCCAGCCAACGCGGCAGTTCGAAATCGAGAAAAATGATGGGCATGGCGCCGGCCAGGCTGATGACGATAGGGTTGCGCAACAGCGCCTTGAGCGAAGCCGCCGTGCCGGAGATGGCCATGCCGATGGTGAACTGCACGATCGACAGGGTCAGGAAAAATGCCACGGCCAGGGCCAGGCCATGCTCCCCGAAGGCATACAGACTGATCGGCAGGCCCATGTTGCCGGTGTTGGGGAACATGAACGCCGGCAGCAGTACCCGCCAGTGCATGCCCGACGCGCGACACACCAGCAAAGCGGCCAGGGCCATACCCAGGGTGCACAGCAAGCAGGCCACGGCCATGCTGGTAAAGGCATTCGGGTCCAGCTCGGTACGGCTGAGGGTGGACAGTACCAGCGAAGGTGTGCCGACGGTCATCACCACCCGGGCGATGAAGTC
This sequence comes from Pseudomonas sp. CGJS7, assembly GCF_036961695.1. NCBI lineage: Bacteria > Pseudomonadati > Pseudomonadota > Gammaproteobacteria > Pseudomonadales > Pseudomonadaceae > Pseudomonas > Pseudomonas sp. CGJS7. The sequence continues at coordinate 20,025 of NZ_JBAMDI010000004.1, forward strand.
AGTGGGATAATCCAGGCCCTTGCGGGCCCAGGCAAAACCAATTCCGGCGACGATGAAAACCGGGGCCAGTACTGCGAACAGCGACGCGAACATGGGGGCCTTCCTTGGTGGGGTTCGGCATTATGCAGCACTCAGTGAGATTACCGGGCCGATTTCAATGCACGCAGGAGCCGCCATCGAAAATGTCTGTGGAAGACATGTTCATGTCGCGCTGAGACTGCGGCGTCTCGTCGCACACCCGAGCCCCTTGGGCAAAAGCGTCCAAGCCCGTAGAATCCCGCTTCCTTTTCGCCCGTCGCCTTGAACGGTGGCAACCAGCAGCAATGACAGAGTCAGCGCCTGAACACATGAACGCACATGTGAAGTAGGCTCAACCCTCCCCGCCCGGCCCATCTCCCATAGCGCCCAGCGGTTGAGTCTTGCCCAGGTCGCATCCGTGTCGCCACTCGCCCCTTGCCGGGTCGAGCCGGTGTGCGCGCCGAGAAGGTGCTCATTCCGCTCATCCAACTAGAGGTACGTATGTCTCCGCGTTTGCTGGCCATGGCGCTGGCGCCCCTGCTCGGGCTGTTCATCATTGCCCTGGGCAACGGCTTCATGTCTTCCCTGACCACCCTGCGCCTGGGCGCCGCCGGTGAGTCTGCCACTACCATTGGTATCGTCTCGTCGACTTACTTCATCGGCCTGACCCTCGGCGCCATCTTCAACGACCGGCTGATCCTGCGCATCGGCCACATCCGCGCCTATACCAGCTTCGCCTCGCTGATCGCCGTGACCATCCTGCTGCAAGGGTTGTTCTACGAGGTCACCTGGTGGTCGGTGCTACGCCTGATCAACGGCTGGGCCGCAGTGGGCGTGTTCCTGGTGATCGAAAGCTGGCTGTTGCTGGCTGGCGACGCGAAAATCCGCGGCCGCCTGCTGGCGCTGTACATGATCGCCTTCTACGGCGCCGGGGTGATCGCCCAGGCCGGTCTTGGCGAAATCACCCAGCTAGGCGATACCGCCCCGTTCATGCTGGCCGGCGTGCTGGCCGCCCTGTCGGTGTTGCCGATCGTGATCCTGCCGCGGGTGTCGCCGCTGCTGGACCAGGTCGAACCCCTCAAACCTCGCCAGTTGCTGGGCGTGGCACCGTCGGGCCTGGTCGGCTGCTTCGGCTCGGGTGTAGCGATTGCCGGCATCTATGCGCTGCTGCCACTGTACCTGCAGCGCATCGGCCTGGAGGTGGGTGAGGTCGGCAACATGATGGCCTGGGTGATCCTTGGCGCGATGCTGCTGCAATACCCGGTCGGGCGCTGGTCCGACCGCAAGGACCGCCTCGATGTGCTGCTCGCGCTCGCCGCGTTGTGCGTTGTCCTGTCCCTTGTAACGGTGTTCCTGCCATCGGACTCGTTCCTGCTGCCGGCCATGCTGTTCCTGCTGGGTGGTGGCGTGTTCACCCTGTACCCGGTGGCGGTCAGCCATGCGGCCGACCGCGCGCCGTCCGATGCCCTGGTACCGATGATCCAGGGCCTGCTGCTGATCAACTCGCTGGGCTCGGCCATGGCACCGGTGGCCATTTCGCCGATGATGACCGAGTTTGGCGAGGCTGGGCTGTTCTGGGCGTTTGCCGTGGTCAACCTGGCCATGGTGTGCTTCTTCATGTGGCGCCGCGGCAAACGCCCGGCGGCAGAGCACCCGGCGCCGTTCACCGCTTCGACCACCTTCTCGCCAACCGGTGCCGAGTTGCGGGTGACCGAAGACCTGATGCATGCGGCGCAGGAGCATCCGCCGCTGGAGCCGGTCGAAACCCCGGCAACCGCACAGCGCTCGGAATCCTGTTGATTGCCACTCGTCGCCCAGAAGGCACCCCGCCAGCAGCTGCCAGCCAAACGAATGTCAGATCTTGCACAAAGGAGAAGTCCCATGATCCGTATTCGCCCGCTGTCCCTGAGCCTGGCGCTGGCCCTGACCAGCCTCACCGGCGCTGCCTTCGCCGCCACCGACACCCATACCGACAGCCATCCGCAAACTGACCAATCCGGCGGCAAGACCGCCGGTGAAGGCAGCAGCGTCAACAGCCCCGGTAGCAGCAAAGGTAACGACAGCAGTGACACCGGCAGCAACGCCGATGCCGCCGACGGTGCGTCTGGCGGCTCCAACAGCACCGGCGAAGCCACCGGCTCTGGTGCCGGAGCCAGCGGAGGCACTGCCGAGGACCAGGACAGCCGCTGAAGCAGACCTGGTCTAGACTGAGCCCTGACGCCCTGCCAAGGATTGACCATGCACTTCAGACACTGGCTGTTCGCTGCTTTGCTGCCCTGCACAGCGTTAGCCGCCGCAGGCGGCCAAGGCGCGATGTCGGTCAGTTCCTCGTCTTTCACCGATGGCGGCGTCATTGCCCTGCAACAGGTCGGCCAGGACCCGGCATGCGGTGCCGGTGAAGAGCGGACCCCGCAACTGAGCTGGGACAACCTGCCCGCAGGTACGCGGTCGCTGGCCCTGATCATGTTCGACCCGGACGGTGGCAAGGGTGTGGGTGTGGTGCACTGGGTGGCCTACAACATCGATCCCGAACACGATGGGCTCAAGGAAGGCATGGCGGGGTTGAGCGGGCCCTACGTGACAGTGGGCCGCAACTCCCGTGGCACCCAGAGCTACCGCGGCCCCTGTCCACCCGCCGGCGACAACCCCCATCATTACGCCCTGACCCTGATTGCCACCGACCTGCCCTTGGGTACCTTGCCCGAGGGGCTGGACCGCAGCGGCCTGCTGCAACTGCTGCAAGGCCACGCCCTGGGGGCGCAGAGCCTGGTCGGACGCTACGGCCATTGAACCAGTCAGTACAAAAATAAATGATCGGCCCCATAGCATTTATCCATTGAATGGCCCGCACGAACTGAAGTAAGCTCGGGCTCATTCACTGGAGAGCAACATGCCGAAACACACCCGCAACCACGCCAACCACACCGGTCGCAGCCTGCGCCCTGTGCTGGCCGTTGCCGGCTGCGTGGCACCTGCCAGCTATTACTTTGGGTATTGGTTTAGCCACTAGGCGCCGATACCCACCCGGCGTCCACCTTCGAGGGGCCGCCGAACATGAGAATACTCAAACCCCCGGTCGGCTTCCCGACCGGGGGTTTTGTTTTTCAGGCCTTTGACCAACACCGATTCACTTTGAGGACAGATTCATGAACTACGCCACTTATTACTACGCAAACACCTGCGCCTGGCGATTTAGCCAATCCCGTTCGGGCCAGCCTGCCGCCTCCGATCGGTCTTCTACAGGTGGCAATGCAGCAGCCAATACGAATTCAACGATCTGTCGAACACCTCGATAGGGCCGACCATGCGGGCTTGAACCCGCTGTCCGCCCAGGGAAAAACGCCATGCACGCTTCCAGCCTCGCCCTGCCCCTGACCCAGCCGCAAGCGGCCAACACCACTGTCAGCAAACGCCTGCCCAGCCCGCACCTGCTCAAGCAGCAGATGCCACTGCCCAGCGAACGGGCCCAGCAAGTCCAGGCCCATCGCCTGGCCATCCGCAACATCCTCGAAGGCCGCGACCCGCGCCTGCTGGTCATCGTCGGCCCCTGCTCGATTCATGACCCACGCTCGGCCCTTGAATACGCCGACCGCCTGGCCGCCCTTGGCCGCGAAGTCAACGACAAGCTGCTGCTGGTGATGCGCGCCTACGTCGAAAAACCACGTACTACAGTGGGCTGGAAAGGCCTTGCCTACGACCCGCACCTCGATGGCAGTGACGACATGCACTCGGGTATCGCCTTGTCTCGCGGGCTGATGCTGAGCATGATCGAACGCGGCCTGCCGATCGCCACCGAGTTGCTGCAACCGATGGCCGCCGGCTACTTCGACGACCTGTTGGCCTGGGCGGCGATCGGCGCACGCACCACCGAATCGCAAATCCACCGCGAAATGGTCAGTGGCCTGGAGCTGCCGGTCGGCTTCAAGAACGGTACGGACGGCGGCATCGCCATCGCCAGCGACGCCATGCGCAGCGCTGCCCACCCGCACCGCCACTTCGGTATGGATGCACAGGGCCACCCGGCGATCATCGAGACCTTGGGCAACCCGGACACACACCTTGTGCTGCGCGGCGGCCACAAAGGCCCGAACCACGATGCCAACAGCATCGCCATGGCCCGTCAGGCGTTGGCCAAGGCCGGCCTGCAGGCACGGATCATGGTCGATTGCAGCCACGCCAACAGCGGCAAGGACCCGGCGCGCCAGCCAGCGGTCTTCAATGATGTGCTGGAACAGCGCCTGGCCGGCGACCGTTCGCTGGTCGGCGTCATGATCGAAGGGCACTTGTTCGATGGCTGCCAGGCGCTAGGCAAGGGCACACTGAAATACGGTGTGTCGATTACCGACGGCTGCCTGGGCTGGGCCTCGACCGAAACCCTGTTGCGTGAGGCGGCACAAAAACTGTAGGCCGAAGGTTGTAAGCCTGGCGAGACATACCCCGGACAAGTGCGCTAGGCTTGCCTTTTTACCCCCAAGGAGCAGTACCCATGGCCCGTGCAACCGCCCGCCACATTCTGGTCAGCAGCGAAGACAAGTGCAACGAACTCAAAGCCCAGATCGAAGCAGGCGCCGACTTCGCTGAAATCGCCAAAGCCAACTCCACCTGCCCGTCCAGCCGTCAGGGCGGTGACCTGGGCTCGTTCGGCCCAGGCCAGATGGTCAAGGAATTCGACACCGTGGTCTTCAGCGCACCGGTCAACACCGTGCAAGGCCCGGTGAAGACCCAGTTCGGCTACCACCTGCTGGAAGTGACCAGCCGCCAGGACTGATTCACCCCTCCCGGTGATCAGCCCCCCTGTGGGAGCGGGTTTACCCGCGAAGAGGCCAGACCAGACAACCTCGTTGCCTGCTCCGACGCATTCGCGGGTAAACCCGCTCCCACAAGTATTGTGGGGGCTTGTATTTTCGTGCATGGGCTTTACGGTCCAGGCCGCTCCCACCCACGCCCTCACGGTCTACGGTGAAGCCCCCCGCTACGCCGCCAGCTTCCGGCATTTCGACTATGTAAACCCCAACGCCCCCAAGGGCGGCATCTTGCGCCGCTCGGCCATCGAGATCGGCCAGTTCGACCATATCCTTCCCTATATCGACAAAGGCATCGGTGTCAGCGAAGTCGATGGCCTGCTGTACGCGCCACTGGCGGTACGCTCGTACGATGAACCCTATACCGTTTACGGCCTGATCGCCCGGCGCATGGAGCGCGGCCCCAATGATGAGTGGCTACGTTTCGACCTCGACCCACGCGCCACCTTCGCCGATGGCAAGCCGGTGCGCGCCGAAGACGTTCGTTTCACCTTCGAACTGCTGATGAGCAAGGGCAGCCTCAAGTACCGTACCCAGTTTGCCGACGTGGCCGGCGTGACCGTGGAAAACCTGCACAGCGTGCGATTCGACTTGAAGCCCGAGCACGGCCGCACCCTGGCGCTGGACCTCGCCAGCCTGCCGGTAATGCCCGAGCACGACCTGCAGCAGCGCGACTTTGCCAACGGTGCCGGCTTCGACAAGCCAGTCGGCAGCGGGCCATACCGAATCGGGCGCATCGACAACGGCCGCAGCATCACCTTCGAACGCGACCCGGCATGGTGGGCACGTGACCTGCCCGCCAGCCGTGGCCGCTACAATTTCGACAAGCTGCGCATCGAGTACTTCGGCGACACCGAAGTGGCGCGCCAGGTACTCAAAGGCGGTGGCTACGACTACAACCGCGAGTTCTCCGCCACGGCCTACACCTTGGGCTACAACGGTGCGCAACTGGACGACGGCCGCCTGCAGCGCGCCCACCTGGGCCCGGCCAAACCGCAGGTGGCTCAGGGTTTTGTGTTCAACCTCGACCAGCCGCAGTTCAAGGACCGCCGTGTGCGGCAGGCGCTGGGTATGTTATGGGACTTCGAGTGGAGCAACCGGCAGATGATGCGCAACCTGTACATCCGCCAGCAAAGCGTGTTCTCCAATACGCCGTTGGCCGCTCGCCAGTTGCCGGATGCGGGCGAGTTGAAGCTGCTCGCCCCTTTGCGCGGCCAAGTGCCAGATGAAGTGTTCACCACGGTGTTCACTGCCCCGGTCACCGATGGCTCGGGGATCATCCGTCAACAGCAGTTGCAGGCCCTGGCCCTGCTCGAACAAGCCGGCTGGCACCCCGAAGGCGACCGTCTGGTCAATAACCAGGGCACGCCGCTGGCGTTCACGTTCCTCAATGGCCAGGCGGGCCTTGAACGCCTGCTGCTGCCGTGGAAGCGCAACCTGGCCCAGATCGGCGTGAGCCTGAACATCCGCAATGTCGACTCGGCCCAGTACGTCAACCGGCTGATGGCGCGCGATTACGACATGATCGTCACCGGCTACCCGGTCACCCTGTCGCCGGGCGCCGAGTTGTACAACTACTTTGGCTCGGCGGCCGCTCACGACCCCGGCTCGAACAACCTGATGGTCCTGCAGGACCCGGCCGTAGACCACCTGATCGACGGCCTGGTCCGCGCCGACACCCAGGCCGACATGCTGCGCCACGCCCATGCCCTGGACCGCGTGCTGCAATGGAATTACTACTGGATCCCCAACTATTACCCACCGGGCAGCTCCACCGTCTGGTGGAACCGCTTCGGCCTGCCCAAGGTCCAGGCCACCTATGACGAAGGCCTGGACACCTGGTGGGAGGTAAGCCCTACCCCGCTGACCAACGCGCAGATGGCCGAACGCCGGAAGGCCTCGCCATGACCGCTTATATCCTGCGCCGTCTGTTGCTGATCATCCCGACGCTGCTGGCGATCCTGCTGGTCAATTTCGCTATCGTCCAGGCTGCGCCGGGTGGCCCGGTGGAACAAGCCGTGGCGCGCCTGCAGGGCATCGGTGGCGGCGCACCCGGCGCGCGAGCTGAAGTGGTCCATGGCGAATCCCGGGCCACACGCGGCCTGGACCCGAAACTGATCGAAGAGATCAAGCGCCAGTATGGCTTCGACAAATCCGCCCCCGAGCGGCTTTGGTTGATGCTCGGCCAATATGCCCGGCTGGACTTTGGCAACAGCTTCTTCCGCGGCGCCAAAGTCACCGACCTGATTCTCGACAAGTTGCCGGTCACCCTGTCGCTGGGCTTCTGGGCCACGCTGATCACCTACCTGGTGTCGATTCCGCTGGGCATCCGCAAGGCGATGCGCCACGGCAGCCGCTTCGATGCCTGGAGCAGCGCGTTGATCGTGATCGGTTACGCCCTGCCTTCGTTCCTGTTCGCCCTGCTGCTGATCGTCCTGTTTGCCGGCGGCACTTCGCTCAACTGGTTCCCGGTGCGCGGCCTGGTCTCGGACAATTTCGACGAGCTCAGCCTGCTGGGCAAGGTCGCCGACTACTTCTGGCACCTAGTGCTGCCGGTTGCGGCCCTGGTGATCGGTGGATTCGCCACCCTCACGCTGTTGACCAAGAATGCCTTCCTCGACGAGGTTTCCCGCCAATACGTGGTCACTGCCCGGGCCAAGGGCCTCAGCGAACGCCGCGTGCTGTATGGCCACGTGTTGCGCAACGCCATGCTGCTGGTGGTGGCCGGGCTGCCACAGGCGCTGATCACCGTGTTCTTTGCCGGCTCGTTGCTGATCGAGGTGATCTTCTCGCTCGATGGCCTGGGCCGCATGAGCTATGAGGCCGCCGTGTCGCGGGATTACCCGGTGGTGTTCGGCACGCTGTTCATCTTCACCCTGGCGGGCCTGCTGATTCGCCTGATCGGTGACCTGTCTTACACCCTGCTCGACCCGCGCATCGACTTCGATACGAGGGCGCACTGATGCTATCGCCCCTGTCGCGCCGTCGCCTGCAACGTTTTCGTCGCCACCGCCTGGGCTGGGTGTCGCTGTGGTTGTTTGCCGGCCTTCTGCTGCTGAGCCTTTGCGCCGAACTGGTGGCCAACGACAAACCACTGCTGCTGGGCTACAAGGGCAATTTGTACGTTCCGGCGCTCAAACGCTATACCGAGCAGCAGTTCGGCGGGCAACTGCCGTTTCAGCCCGACTACCGCAGCGCCTATGTGCGCCAACTGATCGCTGAACAGGGTGGCTGGATGCTGTTCGCACCTATCCCGTTCAGTGCCGACACACCAAATTACGACCTGCAGGTGCCCACCCCCAGTCCGCCCAGTGCCAGCAACTGGCTAGGCACCGACGACCAAGGCCGTGACGTGCTGGCGCGGGTGCTTTATGGCACGCGGGTATCGCTGCTGTTCGCCTTTGCCCTGACCGTGGTCAGTGTGCTCATTGGCGTGGCGGCGGGCGCCCTGCAAGGCTACCACGGGGGCTGGGTCGACCTGCTCGGCCAGCGGTTGCTGGAGGTATGGTCGGGGTTGCCAGTGTTGTATCTGTTGATCATCCTCAGCGGTTTCGTCGAGCCGGATTTCTGGTGGCTGCTGGGGATCATGGCGCTGTTCTCCTGGCTGACCCTGGTCGACGTCGTGCGCGCCGAGTTCCTGCGTGGGCGCAACCTAGAGTATGTAAAGGCTGCGCGGGCGTTGGGGTTACCGGACAGTCAGGTGATGTTGCGGCATATCTTGCCCAATGCCATGAATGCCACGCTGACCTATGTGCCGTTCATGCTGACCGGGGCGATCACCACACTGACCGCGCTGGACTTTCTGGGCTTTGGCATGCCAGCGGGCAGCGCCTCGCTGGGCGAGTTGGTGACCCAGGGCAAGCAGCACCTGGAGGCACCGTGGTTGGGCTTTACCGCGTTCTTTGCGCTGGCGGTGATCCTGTCACTGCTGGTGTTTATCGGGGATGCCTTGCGTGAGGCGTTTGACCCCCGACGATGAGTTTTCAGGCCTGGCCTTTTCGCGGGCTTGTGCCAATACATGATTCAGGATGTTCACCCATGCACGACAGCGACAGCCTCAAGGACTACCCCCAGGTACGGCAACTGGCGATCCGCTCACTGTTCGAGATCATTGAGCAGTCCAGCGAGGGCACGGTGATCGTCGACCGCCAGGCACGCATCGTCTGGATGAACGAACGCTACGCCCGACGCTTTGGCCTGGCCGACGCTGCCAGTGCCATCGGCCAGCCCTGCGAAACGGTAATCCCCGGCAGCCTGATGCGCGACGTGGTGAGCAATGGCCGGCCCATCCTGCTGGACATGCTCGACACGCCGAACGAGCCGTTGGTGGTCATGCGCCTGCCCATCCACGATGACCAGGGCGCGCTGATCGGCGCCATTGGCTTTGCCCTGTTCGACGAACTGCGCAGCCTGTCGCCGCTGCTCAAGCGCTACGCCAGCATGCAGCAGGAACTGGCCTCGACCCGCTCGCAACTGCGCGCCCGCCAGGCCAAATACAGCTTCGCCCAGTTCGTAGGCAGCAGCGCGCCCAGCCTGGAAGCCAAACGACGCGCCCGGCGTGGCGCCAGCAGTGATTCGCCCGTGTTGCTGCTGGGCGAAACCGGCACCGGCAAGGAGCTGCTGGCCCACGCCATTCACGCAGCGTCGGCACGGGCACACAAAGCTTTTGTCAGCATCAACAGCGCAGCCATCCCGGAGACGCTGCTGGAAGCCGAATTCTTCGGTACTGCGCCGGGTGCCTTTACCGGTGCCGACCGCAAGGGCCGCAGCGGCAAGCTGCAACTGGCCGAAGGCGGCACGCTGTTCCTCGACGAGATCGGCGACATGCCGCTGGCCCTGCAGAGCAAACTGCTGCGGGTGCTGCAGGAAAAGGAATACGAACCGGTCGGGTCGAACCAGATGCTGCGCAGCGATGTGCGCATCATTGCCGCCACCTCCATCGACCTGCAGGCTGCCATGGCCCGCGGGGCCTTCCGCGCCGACCTGTATTACCGGCTGAATGTGCTGCCGATCGATGTTCCGCCGTTGCGGCAACGGCTGGAGGACCTGCCCGCGCTGTGCGAGGCCATATTGGCTGAGCTGGGCAGCCAGTACGAGCTGGAAGCTGAAGCGCAGCAACTGCTGGCCAGGCATGCGTGGCCGGGGAACATTCGCGAGCTGCGCAATGTGCTGGAGCGCGCGACCCTGCTGGCGGATCAGCCCCGGTTGGGGGTTGCGGACCTGCGTGCGGCATTGGGGCCATTGAGCCCGCTGGCTGAAGCGCCCGTGCGGCAGAGCTACCGTGAGGCCTGCGAGGCCTTTGAACGCGGCCTGATTGCCGGGGCGCTGGCCGAACAGGGGGGAAACGTGCCAGAGGCAGCAGCAGCCTTAGGGCTGGGGCGGTCGACGCTGTACAAGAAGATGGCGGCACTTGGTCTCTGATTGGAGACTTTTGTTTCTGATTTGAGATTACCGCCAGAGCTCCGCCCTTTAGCACAGGCAAGCCAGCGATGGGCTGTAAGGCAGCCCATGGCGTCTCTGAATGTAGACACAGACTTCTAACAAAACCCTTTAACCCTTACAAATCAGCCAGTTACATAGTTGGCACGATTCCCGCTATCTCCTGCTCAACGATAAAAACAAGACTCACCCAGGAGACCCACCCCGATGACCGTGCTCATCGCACTCGCTGCTTTGGCCTTGCTGATGCTGGCCGCCTACCGCGGTTACAGCGTAATCCTCTTCGCCCCCATCGCCGCCCTCGGCGCTGTCCTGCTCACCGACCCTGCCGCCGTCGCCCCTGCGTTCACGGGGGTGTTCATGGAAAAAATGGTCGGTTTCATCAAACTGTACTTCCCGGTATTCCTGCTGGGGGCGGTGTTCGGCAAGCTGATCGAGCTGTCCGGCTTCTCCCGCTCGATCGTCGCCGCGGCCATCCGCCTGCTCGGCACCCGCCAGGCGATGCTGGTCATCGTACTGGTCTGTGCCCTGCTCACTTACGGCGGTGTTTCGCTGTTCGTGGTGGTGTTCGCGGTGTACCCGTTCGCCGCCGAAATGTTCCGCCAGAGCAACATCCCCAAACGCCTGATCCCGGCCACCATCGCCCTGGGCGCATTCTCGTTCACCATGGACGCCTTGCCCGGCACCCCACAGATCCAGAACATCATCCCCAGCACCTTCTTCAACACCACCGCCTGGGCCGCACCGTGGCTGGGCCTGATCGGCACGCTGTTCGTGTTCTTTACCGGCATGGCCTACCTGCAGCGCCAGCGCAACAAGGCCCAGCGCGCCGGTGAAGGTTATGGCACCGACTTGCGCAACGAACCGGAAACCGCTGCCGACCTGAGCCTGCCCAACCCTTGGCTGGCGCTGTCGCCGCTGATACTGGTGGGGGTGATGAACCTGGTGTTCACCCACTGGATACCGCATTGGTACGGCCCCAGTCACAGCCTGCAATTGCCAGGCATGAGTGCACCGGTACAAAGCGACGTGACCAAGCTGACGGCCATCTGGGCTGTGCAGGCCGCGTTGCTGGTGGGCATCCTGATGGTCCTGGTGTGCGCCTTTGGCGCCATTCGTACACGCCTGGCCGAAGGCACCAAAAGCGCGGTGGGTGGTGCCTTGCTGGCAGCCATGAACACCGCTTCGGAATACGGTTTTGGCGCGGTAATCGCCTCGCTGCCGGGTTTTCTGGTGCTGGCCGATGCCCTGCGCAGCATCCCCAACCCCTTGGTGAACGAAGCCATCACCGTGACCTTGCTGGCCGGCATCACTGGCTCCGCTTCGGGCGGCATGAGCATCGCCTTGGCAGCCATGGGCGACACGTTCATCGCCGCCGCCCACGCGGCCGATATCCCGCTGGAAGTGCTACACCGGGTAGCGGCCATGGCCAGCGGTGGCATGGACACCCTGCCGCACAACGGCGCGGTGATCACCTTGCTGGCGGTGACCGGCCTCACCCACCGCGAGGCCTACAAGGACATTTTTGGTATTACCCTGATCAAGACCCTGGCGGTGTTCGTGGTCATCGCCACGTTCTACGCCACTGGCATCGTCTAAGGAGCATTGCATGACCCTTGAAGGCAAAACTGCACTCGTCACCGGTTCCACCAGCGGCATTGGCCTGGGCATCGCCCAGGTATTGGCCCGGGCTGGCGCCAACATCGTGCTCAACGGCTTTGGTGACCCGGGCCCCGCCATGGCGGAAATTGCCCGGCACGGGGTGAAGGTTGTGCACCACCCGGCCGACCTGTCGGATGTGGTCCAGATCGAGGCCTTGTTCAACCTGGCCGAACGCGAGTTCGGCGGCGTCGACATCCTGGTCAACAACGCCGGTATCCAGCATGTGGCACCGGTTGAGCAGTTCCCGCCAGAAAGCTGGGACAAGATCATCGCCCTGAACCTGTCGGCCGTATTCCATGGCACGCGCCTGGCGCTGCCGGGCATGCGCACGCGCAACTGGGGGCGCATCATCAATATCGCTTCGGTGCATGGCCTGGTCGGCTCGATTGGCAAGGCAGCCTACGTGGCAGCCAAGCATGGTGTGATCGGCCTGACCAAGGTGGTCGGCCTGGAAACCGCCACCAGTCATGTCACCTGCAATGCCATATGCCCGGGCTGGGTGCTGACACCGCTGGTGCAAAAGCAGATCGACGATCGTGCGGCCAAGGGTGGCGATCGGCTGCAAGCGCAGCACGATCTGCTGGCAGAAAAGCAACCATCGCTGGCCTTCGTCACCCCCGAACACCTCGGCGAGCTGGTACTCTTCCTGTGCAGCGAGGCCGGTAGCCAGGTTCGCGGCGCCGCCTGGAACGTCGATGGTGGCTGGTTGGCCCAGTGACGGGCGACCTGGGCCTGGCGACGGCCCCGCATTCGTTTATCAGCAAGGAGGCCTTATGCGCCCTACCCCAATGACCGCGATTCTGGCCCTGAGCCTGGCCGCCGCCGCACCTGCGATGGCCGCCAGCCTGAAGGACATCGCGCCCTACCCCGAGGCGGAAAAAGGCTTCACCCGGCAGGTTATCCACCTGCCGGCCCAGGCCGACGAGTCGGCCTATAAACTGGAAATCCTCGCTGGCAAGACGCTGCAGGTCGACTGCAATCGTCAGCGCCTGGGCGGCAACCTGGAAGCACGCACCCTGGAAGGCTGGGGCTACAATTACTACCGCCTGGACAACGTCAGCGGCCCGGCCAGCACGCTGATGGCCTGCCCGGACGGCAAGAAGACCGAGGCCTTCGTGCCGGTGGTCGGCGATGGCTTCCTGCTGCGCTACAACAGCAAGCTGCCGGTGGTGGTGTATGTGCCCAAGGATGTCGAAGTGCGCTACCGCGTGTGGTCGGCATCGCAGGATGTGCAGAAGGCTAAAGTAGAGTAGGCAGGACCGCTTTCTCTGCAGGGTCAGCCTATACGCCACACAAGGCTGATCCTGCCCTGAGCCTGCTTTTGTTCCGGTAAAGGAGATTCGGCATGAACGATGTGCTCTGGCGCCCGTCCACAACGCAGATCGAGGCCAGCCGGATGGATGCCTTCCGCCGCCGGGTCAACCTGCGCTACAACCTGCAACTCAACGACTACCAGGCCCTGCACGGCTGGAGCATCGAACAGCGCAGCGCCTTCTGGCAAACCCTTGCCGAGTACTTCCACGTGCATTGGCATACCCCACCCAGCCAGGTGCTCAGCGAAGGGCCGCAAATGCCCGATGCGCAATGGTTCGCCAATGCCACCCTGAACTTTGCCGAACACCTGCTGCGCCGCCGCGACGACCGCCCGGCCGTGGTCGCCGTACGCGAAGATGGCCAGCGCGAAGTATTCACCCATGCCGAACTGGCCGCACAGGTGGCCGGGCTGCAAACGGCGTTCAAGGCTGCAGGTATCGTCCCGGGCGACCGGGTAGCCGCCATCATGCCCAATACCTGGCAAACACTGGTGGCCATGCTCGCCTGCACCAGCCTTGGCGCGGTCTGGTCTACCTCCTCGCCCGAGTTCGGCGTGCACGGCATCATCGACCGCTTCGGCCAGATCGAACCCAAGCTGCTGATCGTCTGCGCCGGTTACCAGTATGCGGGCAAGGCCATCGACCAGGTGACCAAGGTCAACCAGGTGTGCGCGCAGTTGCCTGGCCTGGAGCAACTGATCGTGGTGCCCCATACCCGCAAAGGCACGCGTGCCGATGAATTCCAGGCAGCCAACGTCAGCCTGTGGGATGACTTCTTCCAGCCTGGCGGCGAGCCCCGTTTCACCCCGCTACCGTTCGACCACCCGCTGTACATCCTCTATTCCAGTGGCACCACCGGCGTGCCCAAGTGCATTGTCCATCGCGCCGGAGGCGTGCTGTTGCAACACCTCAAGGAACACGGCCTGCACAACGACCTGAAGGCCGATGACGTGCTGTTCTACTACACCACCTGCGGCTGGATGATGTGGAACTGGCTGGCCAGCGGCCTGGCGGTGGGTGCCACGCTGGTGCTGTACGACGGCTCGCCGTTCCACCCGGGCCCCGAGCGCCTTCTGGACCTGATAGAGGCCGAAGGCATCCACGCCTTCGGCACCAGCGCCAAGTACCTGGCGGCACTGGAGCAGGCAGGCCTGGAACCTGCCAACAGCCACTGCCTGACCAGCCTGCGGCTGCTGCTGTCCACCGGTTCGCCGCTGTCACCGCACAGCTATGACTATGTGTACGACAAGATCAAGGCCGACCTGTGGCTCGTGTCCATGTCGGGCGGCACGGACATTGTCTCCTGCTTCGTGCTGGGCAACCCGACCCTGCCTGTGCGTCGCGGCGAAATCCAGTGCAAGGGCCTGGGTATGGCGGTGGAGGTGTGGAACGAGCAGGGTCAGCCCGTGGTGGACGAAAAAGGCGAGCTGGTGTGCACGCGCAACTTCCCCTCGATGCCACTCGGTTTCTGGAACGACCCGGACGGTCGCCGTTACCACGATGCCTACTTCAGCCAGTTTCCGGGGGTGTGGGCCCAGGGCGACTACGCGGAGCAGCGTGCCAGCGGGGGCATGGTGATCCACGGTCGCTCCGACGCCGTGCTCAACCCGGGCGGTGTGCGCATTGGCACGGCAGAGATCTACCGCCAGGTGGAAAAGGTCGAACAGGTTGTGGAAAGCGTGGCCATCGGCCAGGACTGGAACGGGGATGTGCGGGTGGTGCTGTTCGTGCGCCTGCAAGATGGCCTGCAGCTGGATGAAGCCTTGCGCCAGCACATCCGCCAGGTGATACGCCAGTACACCACGCCCCGCCATGTGCCGGCGGTGATCGCCCAGGTCAGCGACATACCGCGCACCATCAGTGGCAAGCTGGTGGAACTGGCGATTCGCGATGTGGTGCATGGGCGGCCGGTGAAGAACACCGATGCCCTGGCCAACCCGGAGGCGCTGGAGCAGTTTCGCGATCGCGCTGAGCTGAAGAGCTGACATTCATCGCGGCCATTTGGGCGCGATCGCTTCAACGGGATTCAATCAGGCATAATGCCGCCTTTTTCCCCGATGCACAGGTAGCCCATGAAAGCCCAAGCCCGCCACATTCTGGTCAAGACCGCTGACGAAGCCGAAAAGCTCAAGCAGCGCATCGCCAACGGCGAGGCTTTCGACGTGCTCGCGAAAAAGTTCTCTCTTTGCCCATCCGGCAAGCGTGGTGGTGACTTGGGCGAAATTCGCCCGGGGCAGATGGTCGGCGCCATCGACCAGGTGATCTTCAAGAAGCCTCTGCGAGTGGTACACGGGCCGATCAAGAGCAAATTCGGCTACCACCTGGTGCAAACGTTCTACCGCGACTAATGCGCTAGCCCTTTGCCACCTGACATTTTTGCCAGTTGTGGTCGTGACGCACTCCTCTATACAACCCCGGTAACCCTGTGCACCACACGTGGTGCGCAGGTCTCCCTGGAGAATGGAGGATTTCCTGATGCGTCTACGCCTGATGCTGACCCTGGGTTCGCTCCCGCTGCTGGGGATGGCCTCGCCCGCTGCACACGCGGCTTGTACCTTCTCACCCGGCCCGGGTAACGACACCTACACCTGTGACAGCGGCACTGCGCCCTCGCTGGTGGACACCAGCGGTGATAACCGCCTGGTATTCCCGGCATCCGGTAGCGGCGCCATCACCGGCGACGTAACCTTCGGCGCCGGCAGAGACAGCATCGACATGGCCTCTGGCAGCGTCGGCGGAAACGTCAACCAAGGCGCTGGCATTGATGACTTCGCCATGAGCGGCGGCGTCATCGAAGGCAACCTCAACCAGGGTGATGGCCTGGACACCTTTCACATGACCGGTGGCTGGATCAAGGGCACCTTCGACAGCGGCGACTATGCCGAAATGGACGACGGGCGTATCGGCAACGTCAACATGCGGCTGGACGAGAACACCTTCATCATGCGTGGCGGCAGCGTCGACCGGAACGTCATCGCGGCCTTCGACAAGGACTACATCGAAGTCTTCGAGGGCAACATCGGCGGCAACATCAGCGTCAGCGGTGGCGATGACCAGGTGCTGGTGCACGGTGGCCAGGTTGGCGGCGATGTGTTGCTGAGCACTGGCAACGACCGCTTCACCTGGGACGGTGGCCGTATTGGCGGGCGCGTGGATGCCGGGCCAGGTGATGACACGGCACTGCTCAAAGGCCTTACGCCCGAGGTGCTGAGTATCACGTTGGACGGCGGCGGAGGTAACGACAGCCTGACGTTCGATGCCAGCCAGCCGGCAGGCGGTGCCCACTATGTGAACTGGGAGCGCGTGGCGCTGAACAACGGCAGCCGGCTGGCACTGGATGACACGCTGGTACTGGGCGACAGTGACAGCAGCACGGGCAGCCTCACCCTCGACGCCAGCAGCAGCATCACTTCACGCCAAGGGGTGATCACTGCGTTTGCCCCAGGCCAGCGCGCCGCAATCAGCAACGCAGGCACACTTGACCTCACCGCCGGCAATGATGCCATGGGCCGCTTGCGCATCGAGGGCGATTACACCGGCAACAACGGCACCCTGCGCCTGAACAGCGTGCTGGCCGGCGATGGCGCTGCTTCCGATCGCCTGGTGATCAGCCGCGGCGCCATCGCCGGCTCTACCCAGGTGCTCATCAACAACCTCAACGGCGCAGGTGCGGCGACTGCCCAGAACGGCATCCAGGTGGTCGAAGCCCGTGACGGCGCCACCAGTACGGCCACCGCCTTTGTTCAGACCCAAAGGCTATCGGCCGGTGCCTACGACTATCGGTTGTTCAAAGGGGGCGTCACTGCCGGCAGTGAAAACAGCTGGTACCTGCGCTCGACGCTGGTTGCGCCACCCGCGCCAGCCCCTGTGCCGGCACCGGGCGAGCCGCCAGTGATCGCCCCGGCCGTCACCCTGCCCGTCGCTGCGCCAGCGCCCGGCCAGGCCGAGCTGCCGGCGCCGGTGCAGGGCCAAAGCCTGCCGCTGTACCGCCCCGAGGTCCCGGTGTATGCCGCAGCGCCGCGGGGGGCCGCGATCATCGCCCGCCAGGCACTGGGCACCTTCCACCAACGCCAGGGCGACCAGCTGTTACTGCAGGGTGAGAGCGCCCTCCCCGCCAGCTGGGGGCAAGCCTACGGCGGCACGCTGCGCCAGCAATGGAGCGGCACGGTCAGCCCGAGCCTGGATGGCGACCTGTACGGTTTCAAGGTGGGCCAGGACCTGTATGCCAAGGTTGGCGAGAACGGTTACCGCCAGCATGTCGGTATCTACGTAAGCCATAGCCGCCTGGACGCCGACGTCAAAGGGTTTGCTCTGGCCGTTCACGACCGCAGGGTGGGCGACCTGAAGCTCGATGGCGATAGCGTGGGCACCTACTGGACGCTGGTCGGGCCACAGGGCGCGTACCTGGACGCGGTGTTGCAGTACACCCGCCTGGATGGCCGCGCCCGCTCCGATCGTGGCGACACGCTGAACCTCGACGGCCACGCCTGGACAGCTTCACTGGAATCGGGCTACCCCATCACCCTGTCCGAGCACTGGCGCGTGGAACCGCAAGCTCAGCTGATTGCGCAAAAGGTCGCGCTGGACAGCGCCAGCGACAGCGTCTCGCGCATCAGTCATGACGCCCAGGGCGAGCTGACCGGCCGTTTGGGCCTGCGCCTGGAGGGTGCGTTCACGGGGAGCAGCGGGCGCCTGTTGCAGCCTTTTGCGCAGGTCAACCTGTGGCACGGCGACGGTGGGCGCGACACCTTGACCTTCGATGACGCTGACAAGATCAAGACCGATTACCGCTATACCTCAGTGCAACTGGAAAGCGGTGTGGTAGCGCAGGTCAACGAAGCGCTGAGCCTGCATGGCGGCGTGCAGTACACCGCCAACCTGGACAGCCGCCAGCAGGAAGCCAGCGGCGTGAACCTGGGCGTGCGCTGGCAGTTCTAGCGGCGCGCAGCCAGCAGACCGAGACCCGCGCAGCCCAGCAAGGACGCGCTGACCCGGTTGAACATCCGGCGTGGGCCGGGCTGGCTGAACCAACGCTGCATGTAGGCGCCCAGGCCTGAGTAGATGGCGATGGCCGCCCATTCCAGCAGCAGGAACAACACACCCAGCCAAAGGAACTGCTCACTTACCGGGGTGCTGCTACCGACCGAGACGAACTGCGGCAGGAAGGCGGTGAAGATCAGGATGGCCTTGGGGTTGCCAGCCGCCACCCAGAACTCCTGGCGCGCCAGGCGCCAAGTGCCGCCTGGGTGATCGCTTGCCACCACGGTCTCGCTCACGGGGGCGCGCCACAGTTGCCAGGCGATGTAGAACAGGTAGGCCGCGCCCACCACCTTGATGGCCAGGAACAGGTATTCGCTGGTATGCAACACCACTGCCAGGCCCATCGCTGCCAGGGCGATCATGCCGCAGAAGGCAAGGATACGGCCGGCGCCGGCTACGCAGGCGGTGCGCAGGCCGTAACGGCTGGCGTTGTGCAGTGACAACAGGTTGTTAGGCCCTGGCGCCATGTTCAAGGCGAAGCAGGCAGGGATGAAAAGCAGCAGGCTTGAAAGGTCCATTCTCGTTTTCCTCTGACAACAGCCCTCTATTTCGGCGCGTTCCGGGCCCTGCGGTCAAGTAACAGCCAGCGATAAAAACTGTACGGGTTCACGGTACCTGTTACCCTGCCGGCAATACCGAGGAGCCTGTAATGCCCCGTTCCCACGCCGACCTGTGGCGCGATCCGGCCCTGGCACATGTCGAAAGCCGGCGCGCCTGTCACAGCCGGGCCTGCTACAAGGCCCACAGCCACCCGACGTTTTCCATCGGTGCGGTGGATGCTGGCCGCAGCCATTTCACCGGGGCTGCCGACGGGCAGCAACACTTGGCGCCCGGCACGCTGGTACTGGTTCCGGCCCACCGCGTGCATGCCTGCAACCCGGCCCCCGGCCTGGCGTGGAGCTATCAGATGCTGCATGTGGATGCCGACTGGCTGACGCAGTTACGCCTGGAGTCGGGTCTTGGCGGTATCGAAGCTGGCGAACCGGTGCGTATCTGCAGGGAGGCCGAGGTATATCGGCAGTTCTGCGCGCTGAACAGGTTACTGTTTTCCAGTGCCTGCAACGGCGAGAAAGATGCGGCGCTGATTGCCTTTCTGGGGGACCTGGATTTTTCCGCGCACCCACCGCTGGCAGCGGCCCCCGCCCTGCAAGCCGCCACCTTGAGCGGGTTGCTTGCACGCATCGAACACCAGGACCCTGCGCAATTGAGCCTGGAGGTGTTGGCGCGGGAGGCCGGGCTGGGGCGCTATCAGCTGATCCGCGCGTTTCGTGCGGCTACCGGGTTCACGCCGCATGCCTACCTGCTCAATGCCCGGGTCAACCGTGGGCGGCAACTGTTGAGTGAAGGGCTGGCCCTGGCGGAAGTGGCCTACCAGCTTGGCTTTGCTGACCAGAGCCATTTCCAGCGGGTGTTCAAGGCCCATGTGGGGGTTACGCCGGGGCAGTACCGCGGAAACTGAAACCTGCTGCATATGCAATATTGTTCAATACGCCAGAACGGGCCCGGCAGCAGACTGCGGTTTTTTCCGTAGAGCAGCCCCTAATGCAACAATTCATGATCATCGCCCTGGCCCACTTCCTTGCCCTGCTCTCACCTGGCCCGGACTTTTTCCTGGTCGCACGCAACGCGATCAGCAGCGGCTGGCGCATCGCCAGCGGCGCCTGTCTGGGCATAGCGCTGGCCAATGGCGCGTTCATCGTCATCGCCTTCACCGGGCTTTCGGTACTGCAGCAGGGCAGCCTGCTGTTCAGCGCCCTGCAGCTGGCCGGCGCCAGCTACCTGCTGTACATCGGCGTGCTGTTCCTGCGCCATGCCGGGCAAACCAGCCTGGGCACAGTCGCCGGCAGCCAGCGGGTTCATGGCTGGTGGCGCAGTTTGGGCATGGGCTTCTTGTCTGGCATCCTCAACCCCAAGAACGCGCTGTTCTATGCCAGCCTGGCCAGCATGGTCGCCAGCGTCAGCCCCGGCTGGAAAACGGCCTACGCGCTATGGATGTTCAGCATCGTCCTGCTCTGGGACTTGCTGGTCGCCGTGGCCATCGGCAACCAGCGGGTATTGCGGCGCTTCGCCAGCAGCCTGGCGTGGCTGGAGCGGGCCTCGGGGGTCATGCTGGTGATGTTGGCGGGGGCGTTGTTGCTGCATCTGGCCCGGGGCTGACCCGTTGCAAGGTGCGCATGTCGACCAAGGTGAAATGGCCGCTGGCCCAGCCCCCCGTGTCCAGGTGCCACACATTGCCCAGCAGCTTGGCCTCCAGCACCGGGGTGTGGCCGACCAGCAGGGCTCGCAGGCCCTGCACCGGTTGGGTGTCCCCCTCTTTCAGGCGCCGACGTGACCACTGGCACACTTGGCGCACGTCAGGGTCGTCATCCAGTTCCAGCCAGGAGCGTAAGACTGTCCAGTCGGCAAACGGGCTGTCTGCATGCAGCAGGCCTACCAGACCGTCCGCACTCTCCACTTCCATGGCAATCGGCAACTGCTCGAAACGCTCCACGAAACGCAGTTGCTCGCGCCGCGGCAAGTCGAGGAACCAACCACCCCCGGCGGCGCGGTACATGCCCAGGTCGAGCCGCCCACCGCGCACGCGGGTGATTGCCAAGGCCTCATGATTGCCCTGGACGGCATGGAACCAAGGCTGGGCCAGCCATTCCAGCGCTGCCTCGCTGTGCGGCCCACGGTCGACCAGGTCACCCACGCTGAACAGGCGGTCCACCGCCGGATCGAACCCTACCGCATCCAGGCATTGTTGCAGGCGCTGGAAGTGGCCATGGATATCGCCCACGGCCAGATCCCGTCCCCGGATATTGGCGATCATCCGCCGAAACCGTGCCATTACAGTGTTCCTCCGCTGGTAGCACCCTGCCCGCCTTCGCGCGGGCCGTGCGCATGGCGCTGTCACTGGACAGCATGGCACAAGGTACCGTGGCTGCGCAGGTTGGGAGGCGTTTTGCTGCGCACCCCAGGCTTCCTGAAAAACCCTTCACTGGAACAGGCGTTGGTGCCGGTAGTATGCTCGGCACGTCAATCTTCACCAGGGAATGGTTCTGATGAAACTGTGCGCCGTACAACTGGCGTCGCTCAAGGGCGATTTGCCAGGCAACCTCCAGCGCCATCTGGTTTGCATCGAGCAGGCTGCGGCCCTGGGTGCCGAACTGGTGGTGTTCCCCGAGCTGTCGCTGACCGGCTATGAGCCGAGTGTGGCGCGCCAGGCCGCCCTGCCCGTCACCTCCGCGCGCCTGGACCCGCTGCAGGCAGCCTGCGACCGCCTGGGCATTACGGTTGCCGTGGGCCTGCCATTGCCGACGCCCGACGGCATACGCATCGGCATGCCCATCTTCTGCCCTGAAGCGCCGCGCCAGGCCTATGCCAAGCAGCGCTTGCATGATGATGAACTGCCTTACTTCACCCCAGGTGATCAGGCATTGCTGCTGGAGGTGGGTGAACACCGGGTGGCGCCGGCGATCTGCTACGAATCGATGTTCCTGGCGCATGCCGCCGTTGCCCGCGAGCGCGGTGCCGACCTGTACCTGGTCAGCGTTGCGAAAACCGCCAAGGGTATCCGCGAGGGATATGCGCACTACCCAGAGGTGGCACGCGAGCTGGGCATGCCGGTATTGATGGCCAACTGCGTGGGACCGGCCGACACCTTCATCGGTGCCGGCGGTTCTGCAGCATGGGACAGCCAGGGGCACTTGCTGGCCAGCCTGGATGACCACAGTGAAGGGCTGATCGTACTCGACACCCGCAGTGCCAGCGCGATCACCCTGCCCTTGAACCCGTACCTTGCATGATCTATCTGTTTCTAGCGTTGCTGAGTTACGCCTGCACCTACTGTCTGGTCGGTTTGCTGATTCAGGGTCAACTTGCCGATGTGGCCGAGGGTTTGCGCCATCGGCCCGATGCGCCTACGCCCGGCGAGTACCTGCGTGAGGTCGGGCCCCGCGCACGTCAGGCCCGGCGGCAATACACCCTGATCGCCGGTTCGGTGCTGGCTGTGCTGGCCTGCCTGATCGCCAGCTGGTTCGGTTGACGCCTTACAGGTCCAGTGCCAGGCTTTGCCGCCCTTCCAGCGCCAACAGATACTGTTTGGCCGCCAGGCCACCGGCAAAGCCGGTCAGGCTGCCCGACGCGCCGATTACCCGGTGACAGGGAGCGATGATCGAAATCGGGTTGCGGCCATTGGCAGCGCCAACCGCGCGTACCGCCCTGGGGTTGCCGAGCTGCCGGGCAATGTCGCTGTAGCTGCGGGTTTCGCCGAACGGTATCGCCAGCAATGCGGCCCACACCTGGCGCTGGAACTCAGTACCGGCAAAGTCCAGCGCCAGCTCGAAACGCTGGCGCTTGCCGTCAAAGTACTCACCCAGCTGGCGAGCGGTTTCCCGCAATACCGGGCACTGGTCGTCCCGGTGCAGTGCGCCCAGGCGTACGCGGTTTTCCCGCTCCTCTTCCCACAATACGGCTGCCAGGCAATTGCCACGGGCCACTAGGGTCAGCATGCCGACGGGCGATGGCATGATCGTGAATGCGCTGGACATAGCGGGCTCCTGCAAGTTGCGATCGGCCCACTGTACGCATCCACAGTCTTTCATGCACCCGCTTTCTTGCTCAGTTCATTGCGCAGCCGGCAATGTGCCGCGCCTGGCTGAGCGTGACCTTGGGTATCAGCTCAGCGGGAATGCGTGATGTTGCCGACAGGTTGTAGACGTGGAAATGCTCGCTGACCACTTCCCTGGCCATCAGCTTCAACGACGGCAGGATGCGGCTGTCCCAATGCTGGTCGAGTCCGCACGGCGAAGACGGGCCCTGGCCGTCCTCGTAAAAGCGCCCGACGCTCTGGTCGAGGTCTACCCCCACCAGCAACACTTCCTCGAAGCCCAGGTGATAGGCCAACTGCAAGGCCACATAAGCCACCGTGCGGGCATCGAAAAAGCCATGGGCCATGTCTTTACTGAAGGCAATCGAGCGGCTGCGTTTGCTCCACAGTGCCCGGTTGCACACGCAACTGTCACCATGGCCGCGCAAACCGTCCAGCAGGCTCGGCATGTCGGCTTTGTGCAAGGCATAACACTGGGTGTGGGCTGGCACATCGGCACGCGCATACTGCTCAGGCCACAGGGCCAGGCGTTCGCTGTCGCGCACGGCAGTGGCGAACAAGGCCGGCTGTTGCTGGCAAAAGCTTTTGTCGGTGCACACGTAGAAGAAGGGTTTGATGCCGTGTTCGGCGGTCATGGCGACCGACCCGTTCATGGCGATGATGGGCAAGTGCGCAAACTCGCCCAGCGGAAAATGTTTGGCAGAAGCGCCGGAGGCAAGGATCACCACGGGGCCCTGCTGGGAATTGCGACACGCCTCGAAACCGGAGAACGCCCCGCGTTCAGCGCTTGGCTGCGACGGAAGTGTGTTCATCAATGGCATCTTTAACTGGACAGTACAAACCACAATACTGATCCGTGTATATGCCGTGGCCGCTTTTACCTAACTTTACCTGGGTGAACTCAAGTCAACCGCCATTCCCTTGTTTGGCGGGGTTTTGGGGCTGCTGAGCGCGCGGGCAAAGCCCCGCCAGCAACAAGATGGGGCGCAAGGCGCCCCCAGGCATCGCAAGCCACATCTATATTGCAGTCTGGCGAATGCGTTTCTTGTCGATCTTGCCGACACTGGTCTTGGGGATCTCGTCCACACACCGCACCTGCCGCGGTATCGCCCATTTGGCCAGGTGCCCGCTGTCAACATACGGCTGCAGGTGTCTGGCCAATGCCGGCTGGTCCAACTGCACACCGTCATGACAGACCACCAAGGCCAAAGGTTGTTCCCCCCACTGTGGATCAGGAATACCGATTACCGCGACCGAGGCGACGGACGGGTGCTGGCTGATCAGGTTTTCCAGCGCCACCGAACTGACCCACTCGCCACCGGTCTTGATCACGTCCTTGATGCGATCGCGGATGCGCACCACGCCCAGCGAGTCGATACAGGCCAGGTCACCGGTGTGCATCCAGCCCCCCAACCACAGCGCCGCGCCTTGCTCCGGTTCGTGCAGGTAACCCTGGGTCAGCCAAGGCGCGCGCACCACGATTTCGCCCAGGCTTGCGCCATCGTGCGGTACTTCCCTGCCCTCGCTATCGACGATACGCAGGTCCACCAAGGCAATCGGCACACCGGCATCGATGCGCAGCGGCAGTTGCTGCGCCATGGGCTGTGCCAGCAAGTCGGTGCTCAGGTGGGTGATGCTGAGCAGCGGGCAGCTTTCCGACATGCCGTAGCCACAATGCACACTGATGCCGCGCCCGCTGGCACGCTGGGCCAGGCTCAGCGTCAGGGCGCTGCCGCCCAGCAGCATCTTCCAGCCGGTCAGGTCGGTGCAGCGCCCTTGCTCGCTGTCGAGCATCATCTGCAGCACGGTCGGCACGCAATGGGAGAACGTCACCCCCTCGTCATGGAACAGGCGCACCAGGCGGTTGAGCTCGTAGCGCCCGGGGTAGACCTGCTTGATGCCCAGCGCCGTGGCCACATAGGGCACGCCCCAGGCATGCACGTGGAACATGGGCGTGATCGGCATGTACACATCGCCGGTGCGTAGCAGCGGTACCTCGCCACACGCGGCCAAGGTGCCCTGCTCGACCAGGGTATGCAGCACCAGTTGCCGGTGGCTGAAGTACACACCCTTGGGGTTGCCGGTGGTACCGCTGGTGTAGAACAGTGTGGCCAGCGAGTTTTCGTCGAAGTCGGCAAATTCGAACTGCGGCGCTGCAGCCGCCAGCATGTCTTCGTATTCGCCCAGCAAAGGCACTGTCTGCGCGGCAGCAGCGCCGTCGCTGAGGCGGATGATGCCCTCGACTGCCGGCAGGTCGGCACATAGCTGCTGCATCAATGGCAGGAAGTCGTCATGCACCAGTACCCACCGATCCTCGGCGTGGTTCATGGTGTAGCGCACCTGCTCGCTGGACAGCCGCACGTTCACCGTATGCAACACCGCCCCCAGCATCGGTACGGCAAAGAAACATTCCAGTGCCCGGTGGCTGTCCCAGTCGAGCAATGCCACCGTGTCGCCAGGCTTGACCCCGGCCGTGGTCAGCACGTTGGCCAGCCGTTGGATGCGTTCCAGCAACGTGGTGTAGGTGTAGCGCAGCTTGTCGGCGTAGACGATTTCCTGGTTGGGCTGGTAGCGCACACCCGACAGCAGCAGGCGTTTGATCAGCAGCGGATAGGCATAGGCCTGCTCGGCCCGGGGCATGACGCGAGTGGTGAGCATGTTGGCGGCCATCACAGTTGCTCGGCCTCGAGCAGGTACAGGCTATCGCTGCCGGCCCTGACACTGGCGCTGAGCGAGTGGATGCGTGGTAGCAGGCGTGCAAAGTAGAAGCGCGCGGTACCGAGCTTGCTGAGGTGGAACGGCTCCGGTGCCGCCTGGCCCTGGCACACCACGGCCATGCGCGCCCACAGGTAGGCGTAGAAGGTGTAGCCAAACACGTGCAGGTACTCCACCGCCGCCGCGCCAAGCTCGCGTGGGTTGCCTTGGCTGCGGTCGAGCAGCCAGGCACTCAGTTCGTCAAGGTTGTGCACGGCAGCCAGCAGTGGCGCACTGAACTCGGCGTGCGCCACTGGCAGCGCCTGGGCAAAGCTGACGATTTCGTCAGACAGGCCACGGTAGGCCTTGCCGCCATCACCCAGCAGCTTGCGCCCTACCAGGTCGAGCGCCTGGATGCCATTGGTGCCTTCGTAGATCTGAGTAATGCGGCAGTCACGAATCAACTGCTCCTGGCCCCACTCGCGGATATAGCCGTGGCCACCCAGCACCTGCTGGCCGTGCAGGGTAGTCTCCAGTCCCATGTCGGTGAGGAAGGCTTTGGCGACCGGCGTAAGCAACGCCACCTTGGCCTCGGCATTGGCGCGTGTAGCCGGGTCGTCGCTGTATTTGGCCATGTCCAACTGCAACGCCACGTAGGTGGAAAATGCCCGCCCGCCTTCGTTCAGCGCTTTCATGGTCAGCAGCATGCGGCGTACGTCCGGGTGAACGATAATCGGGTCGGCATACTGCGACGGCGCTTCAACACCCGACGGCGCGCGGCCTTGCAGACGATCACGGGCATAAGCGATGGCTCCCTGATAAGACCGCTCGCCCAGCGCCAACCCCTGGATACCCACGCCCAGGCGCTCGTAGTTCATCATGGTGAACATGGCATTGAGGCCCTTGTTCGGCTCGCCGACCAGGTAGCCGATGGCGTCGTCGAAGTTCATCACGCAGGTGGCCGAGGCCTTGATGCCCATCTTGTGCTCGATCGAGCCGCAGCTCACTGCGTTGGCCTCGCCAAGCACGCCGTCGGCGCCGACCAGCACCTTGGGCACCAGGAACAGCGAGATGCCTTTGGGGCCGGCCGGTGCATCCGGTAGCCGCGCCAGCACCAGGTGGATGATGTTCTCGGTCAGGTCCTGCTCGCCGCCAGTGATGAAGACCTTGGTGCCGCTGATGCGGTAGCAGCCGTCGGCGAGGGGTTGTGCCCGGGTGCGGATCAGGCCCAGGTCGGTGCCGGCGTGGGGCTCGGTCAGGCACATCGAACCGGCCCAACGCCCTTGGTACATGGGTGGCAGGTACAGCGCCTGCAAAGCCTCACTGGCATGGTTGAGCAGTGCCAGGCAGGCCCCGGCGGTCAGCATCGGGTACAGGCCAAACGACAGGTTGGCGGCATTGAGCATCTCTTCGAGTTGGGCGCCGATCACCTTCGGCATGCCCATGCCGCCGTAGGCCGGGTCACCGGCCACACCGACCCAGCCGTCAGCGGCAAATGCCCGGTAGGCATCGGCGAAACCGTCGGGCGTGCTTACCTGGCCAGCCTCCCAGCGGCAGCCCTGCTCGTCGCCACTGCGGTTGAGCGGCGCCACTCGCTCGGCAATCAGCTTGCCGGCCTGCTCGAGTATGGCCCGGGCAGTGTCACCATCGACCACCTCGGCCAGTATGGGCGTTTGCGCCCACCAGGTCGGGATGTCGAACACTTCGTTGAACAGAAAATCCATGTCGCGCAGTGGCGCAAGGTAATCAGACATGAGGCGAGCACTCGGTTTCTTGGGTTTGCGAAAGCGCCGGCGCCTGGGCCTCGGCAGCTGCCGGGGCGCCCTGGCCGCGCAGGAGGAAGTGCGACAACGCGGGTATCAGCACCAGCGCGCCGAGCATGTTCCACAGGAACATGAAGGTCAGCAGCAGGCCCATGTCGGCCTGGAACTTGATTGGCGACCAGGCCCAGCCGGCTACGCCAGCGGCCAAGGTGATACCGACCAGCCCCACCACCCGACCGGTGAAGGCCAGGGCTTTCTGGTAGGCGTGGGCCAGGCTCAGGCCGGCGCGCTGGTAGTGCAACTGCACGCTGAGCAGGTACAGCGCGTAGTCCACGCCAATGCCCACCCCCAGGGCGATCACCGGCAAGGTGGCGACCTTGACGCCGATGCCCATGGCCACCATCAACGCCTCGCACAGCACCGAGGTAAGCATCAGCGGCAGGATTGCCACCAGCGTCGCTCGCCAGCTGCGGAAGGTGACCAGGCAGAACAGGGTCACCGCCAGGTACACCAGCAACAGCATGCGGTGGTTGGCCTCGCGCACCACCTCGTTGGTGGCGGCCTCGATGCCCGCGCTGCCGGCGGCCAGCAGGAACTGGTGGTCAGCACTGCTGTTGGCCTGGGCGAAACGCTCAGCCGCTACAGCCACCTGGGCCAGCGTGTCGGCGCGGTGGTCCTTGAGGTAGGCGATCACCGGCATCAGCGAACAGTCGTTGTTGAACAGCTCCGGGGCGTTGACCGAGGCTTGCTGGGCGGCGTAGTTGAGCACGTCCTGGTTGCGCTGAAGGCTGTTCAGGCGCGCGTTGCCTTCGTAGGTACCCGCAGTGATCTGGCGCACCGCGTTTGCCAGCGACACGGTGGTCTGCACACCCGGCAGTTGCTGCAGCTCCCAGGCCAGGCGGTCGGCGAGGATCAGTGTCTGATATTGCAGGCAGCCTTCGGGGGCCGTCTTGACCATGACCGCGAAGGTATCGCTGGACAGTGCGTAGTGCTGGGTGATGTAAGCGTTGTCGAGGTTGTAGCGCGAGTCCGCACGCAGCTCGGGGGCGCCACTGTCGAGGTCGCCAATCTTCAGCTGGAGGCTACCCCAGGTGCCTAGGGCGGCCAACGCCAGGGCAGCCAGCAGTGCAGCACTGGCCCACTTGCGTTCGGTGAATCGGTCAAGCAGCGCCCACAGCCGGCCGAAGCCACGGTGCTGATCCGCGCGAGCATCGATACGTAGCGCTCGCTCGGCAGCCTTGCGGCCCACACCGACATAGGACAGCGCCACCGGCATCAACAGCAAAGAGGTAAAAATCAGCACTGCCACACCAATGCTGGCGGTGATTGCCAGGTCCTGAATCACCGGAATATCGATCAGCATCAGCACCGCAAAGCCCACGGCATCGGCCAGCAGTGCGGTGACCCCGGCCACGAACAGGCGGCGGAAGGTATAGCGGGCGGCAATCTGCCGGTGCGTACCGCGGCCTATGTCCTGAAGGATGCCGTTCATCTTCTGCGCCGCGTGCGACACGCCGATGGCAAAGATCAGGAACGGCACCAGGATCGAATACGGGTCGATGGCATAGCCCAGCCAGGCGACGATACCCAGCTGCCATACCACCGCAGTCAGCGAACACACCACCACCAGCAAGGTGCTGCGCACACAGCGGGTATAGCAGTAGATGATCACCAGGCTGGTCAGCACAGCCAGCGCAAAGAACGCCATCACCTGGATCAGGCCGTCGATCAGGTCACCCATCAG
Organism: Pseudomonas sp. CGJS7; assembly: GCF_036961695.1. NCBI lineage: Bacteria > Pseudomonadati > Pseudomonadota > Gammaproteobacteria > Pseudomonadales > Pseudomonadaceae > Pseudomonas > Pseudomonas sp. CGJS7. Next base: position 49,091 of record NZ_JBAMDI010000004.1, read on the forward strand.
CTTGGCGAAGCCGATCACATGAATGCGGTACTGGCCGCTGGCCTGGTACTGACTGCGCAACTGTTCGAGCTTTTGCGAAAAGGCATGGTAGTCCAGGCCTTTGCCGGTGGCTGAGTCCTGGTCCAGCAGCGGCACCACCAGCATGCTCGACTTGAAGTCGCGCGCTACCAGGCTGCCGACGATGTTGGCACGCTCGATGTTCTGCCTTAGCTGTTCGATATCACCGGCTGCGCCTTGATACCCGTCAGGCATGACCGGGCCGCCCTGGAAACCCTCCTCGGTTACCTCGGTCCATCGCACCGCCGGGCTCCACAAGGACTTCACCCATGCCCGGTCCACGCCTTGGCTGAGGAACAGTTCGTCGTTGATATGGCGCAGGGTCTGCAGGTAACCCGGGTCGAAGATATCGCCGTGGGTGTTCTCTACCACCACCCGGACCGCATTGCCCAATCCGCGCAGCGAAGCGCGGTTTTCCAGGTAGTTCTGTATGTAGGGGTGGCTCTGCGGCAGCATCTTGTCAAAGCTGGGGCGCAGCTCCAGGCGCGTCGCCGCCATGAAGCCCAGCACCGAGGTTGCCAGCAGCATGCACAGCAGAAATGGCCAGCGATGGTTGAACACCAGGCGCTCCAGGCAATTGCCCGAGCGTGGGTCGAAATCGGCGAGGTTGCGGATTACCGGAAGCGTATCTTGGCGGGTAGCGGCCATCAGGGTCTTCTCTTGTCAGGGGTGCTGCGTGGGGTTACCGGCCTGGTTGCGCACGCCACGCTCGCCCACCACCACCAGGCCGTTACCGGCATCGCTGACGAGTGCGGTGACTGGGCTGCGGGGGCTGTGGGCTACCGGGCTGAAGCTGGCGCCGTCATCACGGCTGAGCAGCAGGTCACCGGCCTGGCTGGCAAGCCACAGCTGCCCATCAGGGTCGATACCGGCGGCGGTGAGGCTGGTGTTGATCCCTGTGTCGATCAGTTGCCACTGCTGGCCGCCATCGGTACTGCGATAGACGTGGCCGCGCAGGCCGTATATCAGCAGCACGCCGGGCTTGCCGACGGCACCGAACAGGGTGCCGGCGTAGGGTGTGCCAACGCGAGCGAAGCGCTTGCCGTCCCACTTCAGCAACAGGCCCTGCTCGCCCGTGATGAACAGCTCGTCGCCCACCGCGGCCAGGCTGGTCAGGTGCAGGCCTTGCGGGTTGTCGCTGTGGTCGAGCCACGGCTGCCAGTGCTTGCCGCCATCCGTGGTGCGAAGCAGCAGGTTGAACACCCCCACCGCGTAACCCGTGCGGGTATCGCTGAACCACACGTCGAGCAAGGCATTGTCGGTGCCCGCGCCTGGCAGCTGTTCGGCCAGTACCCGGCCGTCCAGCTGTTTTTGCCAGTGCATGCCACCGTCACGGCTGTGCAGGACCACACCGTCATGGCCCACCGCCCAGCCCAGCTCGGGCGTGGCGAAGCTCACTGCATTCAGGTCGGCGCTGACCGGCACCTGGGCTTGCTGCCAGTGCGCGCCGTGGTCATCGGAATACAGGATGTGCCCGCGCGGACCGACCACGACCAGGCGTTGCCCGGCCAAGGTCACATCACGCAGGGCGCTGCTGCTGGCAAGGGCGCTGGGCATGGCGGGCACATCCAGCACATCGGTGAATGGCGCTGCCTGGGCCGCGCCATGCAGCGCAACCAGGGCCAGCATCACCACGCTGCATCGTTTGAAGACAGGCATTGGAACCTCTGCTCCGTGCGTTTAGCGAATGCCGTTGCCGGCCAGCGAATCGGGCGACCATTGGGTTTTCGACAACGGGTCGATGTAACGGATGCCGCCGTAGGCACCGACCACGCCATTGAGGTTGTAGGTGCCGCCGATGAGGTCGTAGATCATGAACGGCGTGGCGTCCGGGGTCTGCTTGTCATAGCTCTGGGTGAGGAAGGCGAACGAACCCCGGTACAGCTGGCCACGGGCGTCGTACTGGTCCGAGGCCAGCGCGATCCAGCTGTCCTCATCAAGGTAGAAGCGGCGCTTGTGGTAGATGTGACGCGCGCCGTCCTTGAGCTTGCCTTCCACCACCCACACGCGGTGTTTTTCCCAGCGTACAAACTGCGGCGCCAGGTGATTGGGGGTGATCAACTGCTTGACGTCGGTGTTGTAGGTCAGCCGGTAGGTGTTGTAAGGCACATACATTTCCTGCTTGCCGACCAGGGTCCAGTCGTAGCGGTCCAGCGCGCCGTTGAAGACGAACACGTCATCGTAAGTGCCAGAGCCGGAGGTGCCCGGGTTGGGCGTGTCGTAGGCCAGGTTAGGCGCCAGCTTGACCCGGCGCTGGCCCGGCAGGTACTGCCAGGCGCTGCGCGGTTGCACCAACGGGTTGGCAGCGTCGCGCAGCATCATTGCTTCACCGGCACGGCGTGCGGGCCCGGTGTACACCAGTTTCATCTGGTAGTAGGTGTCCTTGGCGCCGATCGGCTTGGTCATGTCCTCATAAATCGGGTAACTGATGTGCGCCTGGCCGGTGGTCGACAATGACGGTTTGCCGGCAGCATCGACGTTCCAGGAGTCGTACTTGGCGGTCATGCTCACGCCCTGGTAGCGCAGCAGGAAGTTCCACATGGCCTCGGCGCCGTTCTGCGGAATGGGGAACGGAATGCCCGGCAGCACGTTGTCCACTGCGCTGCCGCCCTCCTGGCTTCTGGCGCCGGTGGCGTTCTTGCGGGTGTTGTCCAGCACCGCCTGCGGCAGCGCAACGCTGCGGTGCGTCGGGTACACGTCAACGTGGTAGCTGGGGTAGCGCTTGAGCAGTTCGAGGGTAGTGGCGGTCAGTTGCCCCTTGTACTGATCGGCATTCTTGCCATCGATGACCAGCAACGGCTTCTCGCTGGCAAATGGGTCGGGGCGCATGCTGGCGCCGCTCTGATAGCTGGCCGGCGGGGTAAGCAGGCCGCCTTGGTAGGCCGGGATGGAGCCGTCGGCATTGCCGGCCTTTTCGGCGCCGAGGGTGGTCAGGTTGTTGCCCAGGTGTGCAGCCTGGTCAGGAGAAACGGCAGCCTGGGCGGCGTTGAGCGCGGCCAGCGACAGGCACGAGGCCAGCAGGGTACGTACGAAGATCATGATGATTGTCTTCCTGTGTAGGCGGTAGGAAACAGGACTCAGAAGGTCGTCTTGACGGTCAGGTACAGCGCGCCACGGTCTTCGGTGGTGGCGCCACCACCGGAGAAGGAGGCGTAGCCGCCGCCGTAGCAGGTGTAATCCTGTTCGCCGTCCAGGGCATTGGGGGTGCTGCCGTCGGTCTGGCCGTCCTTGCAGGCCTTGGTCTCACCGAAGCTGTCGACGTACTTGAGGTCGACGAAGTACTGGTTGTAGATCGCAGCGCTCAAGCCCACCGCGTAATTGCCGGTGTTTTCGGCGCCGCCGCCTTGCACCGGCGAGACACCGTCCAGGCCGACGTTGACCGACAACGGCATGCTCAGATCCATGCCTGGCAACACCTGGTACCAGGTGGGGGTGAAGTTGACGGCGATACCCCAGTTGTCGCGGGTCGCCTTGTCGATGCCGCGGTAGCTGCCCTTGCCTTTGTACAAAGCCTCGTTGTGGCCATCGAGCTTGAGCAGGTTGCTGTAGAACAGCTCACCGAGCAGGGTTGCCGAGTCGAACAGAGGCGTGTCACCCATCGTCATCAGGCCGTTGACGGTGAAATGCAGGGTGTCGCCAGTGGCGCTCAGGCTGTCACCATCCTTGGGTACGTCGTAGACCACCCCGCTGCTGGGCAGGCGCGACGGCAGTAAACCGAAGCCACCACCCAGGCCACCTTGGCCGGGGGCACTGACGATTGCCGGGATACTCGCCAACGGCATGTTGTGGCGGATGTTGAGGTCGCTGCCGACGCTGATGCCACCCACATCCTTGGACAGGCTCAGGCCGTAGATGTCGATGTTGTCGGCATAGGCAAACTGGTAAGTGGTGCTTTGCAGCGAGTTGTACAGGTTGCCGACCGCCGCCTGGCGGCTGCCCGGTGGGTTACCGAAAGGGCCACTGGCCACGGTCATGCCGCGCGCGTCGAGCCAGGCCTGGGGCAGGATCTCGGACGTCTTGCGGTAGTAGAAACCGAGGGTGCCGCCCAGCCATTGCGGCGACCACCTGGCCATGATGCCCCAGTCGCCGCTCTTGCCGGGCGTCAGGTCATGACCGCGGCGGATGGTGGTCAGCGCTCCGCGCACCGGGATCAAGCCCGGGGTGCCGGTGTGGCCGAGCAGGAAGCTCTGCGCGCCCTCGCCTACCACATCGGCGCCGCCATAGTAGGTGCCCGCTTCGGGCAAGCGGGCAGCATCCCAGTCGAAGAAGTACTGCGCACCCAGGGTGAGTTCGGAGTTGACCAGGAACGAGGTCGACAACTGGTTGCGGGGGACGAACAGCTCCTTGGCTTCGGTGCCTGGCGATGCCGCCAGCTTGGCCAGGTCCAGGCCGGACTGGCCATAGCTCAGCGAATGCACGGGGTTGAGCAGGGTTTCCCCCCAGAACAGGTTGTGCTGGCCCAGCTTGGCACTGACCTGCGACGCTTCGCCGACATCACGGCTCATGAATACGAACGCATCCAGCACTTCGCCCGATGGGCCGTTGTAGTATCGCTGGGCGTAGTTGCTCAGGTGCGGGCTGCCCAGGGGTATGCCAGTACCCGGCAGGCCATTGAGGCTGGGGCTGATGCCCGACTGATCACCGTTGCCATTGACGAACGGGTTGCTGTTGGAGCCGGTATTGTCGTAGGCCTTGTCGTACCAGCTGGCAGTGCTGACGCGAAAACCGGTGTTGCCCTGATACACCACATCCAGCTCGGTCAGCAGGTCGACCCGGTTTGTGATGTTGGTGCCGGCCTTGCGGAAGTTGTAGTCACCGTCGTTGCTGTTGGGCGTGCCCAGCATGCGCTTGTCGGCGCTTTCCGTGCGCACGCCATAATTGTATTTGACGGTATTGTCGAAGCGCACGGCCCAGTCTTCATTGCCGGTCTCGACTTCGACGGCCTGGGCGGCGGGCAGCGTGAGCAGGGCGACGGCGCAGGCGAGCAGGCAGCGCTGTGGCTTCACGGCATGGTGAATGCGGTGTTCTGGCATTACGATGGCTCCACGTATTGTTATTGTTTTTTACGCCGCCCGTCTGTTGCGGGCGTGGCTGGGGCGTCCATGCGTTACTACAGGGTTTCGGCGTCCAGACGGCGGATCAGGGCCTCGGCCAACGGCCAGGGGCCGAAACCGGAAGCCGGGTTGAGATGGCCGACGGCGCCCAGGTTGACCAGCTCACTGCCCCAATGGCGGGCAAGTTCGCTAACGGCGGCGTAGCTGGCCAGGTGGTCATTGCTACTGGCCGCGACAATGCTCGGGAACGGCAGCGCCGTGGTTGGCAACGGCGACCAGCCCTAGGCGGCCAGGCTGGCCGGGGTTGGGTAGTGCGCCGGCCACTGGGCGTCGAGGTCTGGCGGGGCAGCCAGCAACGCCCCCTTGATCGGCCACCGGTAACGCGCGGCCCAGTGGGCGACCATCAGAACGCCGGCACTGTGTGCCACCAGCAGCACCTGGCCGTCGATCTGCTCCAGTTCGCGCTGGATCGCCTCGACCCGGGCGTTGCAGCAAAGGCCGTCAACCTTCAGCGGCGGTACGCTGCGCACCTTCGCCAGGCGGCTGGCAAGCAGCGTCTGCCAATGATCGGCGACGTGGTCGCGCAGGCCAGGGACGATCAACACGGTGGCAGTGGTTTGCAGTTTTTCCACGGTGAACCTCGTGTGCGGTGTAGCTGTTGAGGTTCACAGTAAACAGCCCTCCCCCCGGGTGCTTCACATTGGGCGTCAGGTACTTTTCATTTGATGACAATGGCCCGAACAGGGCTTTGCTTTTCAATTGATGACACGCAGGCTATAAAACCCGTGCACCTGCAAGCCAAGTGCTTTTTGTCGCAACAGCCTTGTGCTGCTGCCTGAAAGCGCCAGGTTGCCTGAACAATAGGGATAACAATAAAAATGCCTGCCCTCGTCCGCGCCGCCAGCTTGACCAACTACCTGGAAGTGTCCCGCCACCTGGGCCTCAATCCCCACACACTGCTGGCGCAGGTGGGCCTCAGCGCGGCGTTGCTCGACGACCCCAACCGGCGTATCCCGGTGGCCAGCGTGATCAACCTGCTGGAAGCTTCCGCCAGCGCCAGCCACTGCGAGAGCTTCGGCTTGCGCATGGCCGAACTGCGCCAGTTGTCGGACTTCGGCGAAATCAGCCTGCTGCTCAGCCACCAACGCAACCTGCGCGATGCGCTGCAGGTGATCGTGCAGTACCGCCACCTGCTCAATGACGCGCTGGCCATTCATATCGAAGAAGCTGGCAAGACCGTGGTCATTCGCGAAGAGGTGATCAGCGAGCGCGCGCCCTGTAGCCGCCAGGCCACCGAGCTGGCTATCGGCGTGATGATGCGCTTGTGCGCGGCACTGCTAGGCACGCACTGGCACCCGATCAGCGCCAATTTCACCCATGCGGCACCCGCCGACCCCGCCATTCACCGGCGTATTTTCGGCTGCACGCTGGTGTTTGGCAGCGAGTTCAACGGCATCGTCTGCCCTGCCGCCGACCTCGACAGTGCCAGCCCGCTGGCCAACGAAGCCATGGCCCGCCTGGCTCGGCGCTACCTGGACACGCTGCCGGCAGGCAGCGAGCCATCGCTGGAGCTGGAGCTGCGCAAGACCATCTACCTGCTGCTACCCATGGGTCGGGCCACCCTCGAGCAAGTGGCGCAAACCCAGGGCATGAACGTACGCACCCTGCAGCGGCGGCTGGAAGACAGCGGCTTGACCTTCAAGGACCTGATCAACAGCGTGCGACGTGACCTGGTGATGCGCTACCTGGAGAACCCCAGCTATTCGCTGGGTCGCATTGCCGATATGCTCGGCTACTCGATGCCCAGTTCGTTCACCCGCTGGTTCATCGCCCAGTACGGCATGCCGCCGGCCAGCTGGCGGGCACGCAGTGTCAGCCCTGCTCCCCAGGCCCGTCACCATCGAGGGTGATGAACACCGCATCACCCTCCTGCTGCACCGGGTAGCTGGCAACTTTCAACGCCTTGGAATTGACCAGGTAGCCGCTGGCCAGGTCGAAGCGCAGGCCGTGGGCACAGCACTGGATCACCCGCCCTTCCAGGCGCCCGCCACACAGCGACGCCCCTTGGTGCGGGCAGCTATCGTCGATGGCATAGAGCGCACCGGCGACATTGAACAACGCTACGCTGCGGCCCTCGCAGGCCAGCAGCACCCGGCCATTGCGCTCCGGCAGCTGGCTGGGGTTCAGGGCGATACGCAGGCTCATGCCTGCACCCTCTCTGACAAGGCGTCGGTCATCGCGGCAAACAGCGCCTCGGCTGGCCGCACCCCGGCAATCAGAGGGCCCAGGTTGAAGCGATAACGTGGCACGGCACTGCCTGCACGCCCTGCACCGTCGAGGAACGGGCTGCCATCATCACGCAGACAATCGATTACCTGCGCGGCCTTTAGCCCGCAACTCTCGGCGATGCCGAGCAACGTGCGGCTATCGCCGAGGTCGCGGCCTTGGTGGAAATAGGCAATGAACAGCCGCTCCAGCAACGCTTGCTGTTGCGACGCGCCAAGCAGACTGCCGGCCCGCTGCATCAACCGGTGGGCGTTGCCGGTGTTTGGCATGCGGCAGATGCGCGAGAAGTCGATATCCTCCCCCACCACGCGGGCAGCGGCGCGCACCTGAGCCTGGCGCTCGCGCACTGCCTGCTCGCTGCCCAGGCGTTGAAGGTAGAACTGTTTGAGGGGTACCCCATTGGCTGGCAGCCCCGGCAGCAACTGCACGCCCTGCCTGTGAACCTGCACTTGCACGTGTGGCTGCTCACGCTGCAACAGCAACAACGCAGCCTGCAAGTGCCGCTGGCCAATCAGGCACCAGGGGCAGACGAAATCGAAGAGCACCTCGATGGACAATTGCTGTTTCACAGTTTCAACTCCTGGCGCGCAGACGATCCATGTCGCGGTGGTAGTGACGTTTGGCAACCAAGAACACAGCCGCCGCTGCAATGCTTGTCAGTGGCACCAACTGCAGCGCCGCCTGAAGCCCGATCAGGTCAGACACCCGACCGGTGATCAGCGGCCCGGTGGCCAGGCCCAGCAGGTTGTTGGCCAAGGTCAGGGTGGCGAATGCCGTGCCATGCACAGCAGCGTGGGTAAGGTTGGCGACCATGGCACTGGACGGGCCATTGGTGCCGGCGGCTATCATCATGCCCAGGCAGATCAGCACCAGTTGCGCGGTACCGGCAGGCAACGCAAAGGCTATGCTCAGCAGCGCGCAACTGCCCAGGCAATAGCCGATGGCCAGGCTGATCTTGCGGTCCGGGCGTTGCCGCCCAAGGCGATCGCAGAGCATGGCGCAGAGAATCATGCCGATACCACTGCACAGCACGATGACGGCGGCGATCGCCCCCGCGCGGTCGGTGCCCATGGCGTAATAGCGGTTCAGGTAGCTGGGCATCCACACGATCAGGGTGCCGCCGACAAACAACTGCAGGCCACTGCCGACATAGGCGGCGATGACCGAACGGCTGCTGTACAGGGTGCGCAGCGGGTGGCTGGCCTTGTCCAGCGCCTGCTGCGCGCACTTGGGGGCAATGCGCCCCTCTTTGACGATGACTGGGTAGAGCATCGCCAGCACCAGGCCGAACAATGCCATGCCGGCGAATGCCCAGCGCCAGCCCAGGTGCTGGGCCAACACCCCGCCCAAGGCCATGCCCAGCACCGAGCCGAACATGCCGCCCGCCATGAACGCCCCGGCCAGCGTCGAGCGCATGTCGCGGGGGAATACCGCGACCACCACGGCAATGCCGACACTGCCATAGGCGGCCTCGCCGACCCCGACTAGGAAGCGTGCAATGAACATTTGCGAATAGTTTTCCGCCAGGCCACAGCCGAGCGTGGCCAGGCTCCACAGCACGGCCATCAGCACCAGGCTGCGTACCCTGCCGAAACGGTCGGCCAGCAGCGACAACGGGAAGGTCAGCAGCCCGACCATCAGCGCGACGATGCCGCTGAGCAAGCCCAACTGGCTGTCGCTCAATGCCCATTCGCCCTTGAGCAGCGGAAACACCGCATTGAGCACCTGGCGCGACATGTAGTCGGAGATCAACAGGCCGAAGGTCAAGGCGAAGACGACCCAGGCATAGCGCCGGGGGATGCTGTTGGCAGTGTCGGTGCCGGAGTCTTCGGCGCTGACGAGATAGGTGGCCATGTTGCCTCCTTGGGTGTGAAGCGTGGGTGTCGTTTTTGTTGTTATGGGTAACCGCCAGAACTCACGTTGCGTTTTTTGGCCTCTTCGCGGCGACGCTCGCGAAGAGGCCGGGCCTGCCATAACCGCATCAAGTGCGCTGCGGCACGCCCTTCTCACCCGCCTGGCGGTTCGGCGCCATGCCATTGGCTTTCAACGTTTGCTCGACACTGTCGTACTGCTGCCCGATGCGGTAAATGGCGCGGGCCTCCTTGCCGCTGGCAATCTCGCGCCCCAGCTCATGGGCCACGCGCACGGTCTGCTGGACCTGCTGCACCGAGGTGAAGCGTTTGCCGTGCTGGTCGATGATGGTGTCTTCATTGCCGCAGCGCGGGTGCAGGCCCATGGCCAGCGCCATGGTGTTGAACGGCAGCACGTTCTTGAGCAACGATTCGGCAGTCAGGGTGCAGCCGTCCGGCGCGCGGTGGATGAAGTTGAAGAAGTTGAACGGGTTGGGGCCGTCGAAACCGCCGCCAATACCGATCCAGGTCAGGTTCAGCGGCCCCATGTAGTCACCCCGGCGCACGATGCGTTCGAGGGTTTCCAGGGCATGCATGCCGGTCAGCTGGAAATGCGGCTGGATATGGCTGGCCTGCAGGCGGCGCAAGTGCTCGCGGACCCAGGCCGGGCCGGCCGGCACGGTCATTTCGCTGTAGGCGGCATGGATTGCGGGGCTGGCCAGCGAGGTGCCTTCAAGGTACTCGGGGTACAGCAACTCCATGATATTCATCTGCGTGGTGTTGATGGCCACGGTCACCTGGTCGGGGCGTGGCGTCAGCTCGGCAAGCATGTGCCGGGTGTCATCCGACAGCCATTTGGCCGCCTCGCCTTCACCTTCCGGGGCGAAGGAAATCGAACCACCAACTTGAATGATCATGTCCGGCACAGCTTCACGTACCCCGGCGATCAGCTCGTTGAACTTGGACAGGCGCTTGGAGCCTTTGCCGTCCAGCTCACGCACATGCAAGTGCAGCACGGTGGCGCCTGCCTCGTAGCAGTCGACGGCCTTCTGCACCTGCTCGTCCATGGTCAGCGGAATGTCTTCAGGGAAGTCTTCGGGCATCCACTCCGGGCCATAAGGGGCGACGGTGATGACCACCTTTTCCATGTTTTCCGGGTGCAACGAATCGTCGAAGAATTGCATGCTGTAGTCCTCGCTATTGTTATTGTGCGGTTACCGCCAGTGACGGCGGCAGGCTTAGAACGTGCGGCTGCCCTTGATCCCGGCACGCTCCATCTTGCGATGGCATGGCGGGTAGTCCATGACCGCGTAATGCTGGGTGCTGCGGTTGTCCCAGATCGCCACGCTGTTGGGCTTCCAGCGCCAGCGCACCTGGTATTCGGGCAGGTAGGCCTGGCTGATCAGGTAACGCAGCAGGTCGCCGGCACCGGGGTTCGCATCCTGGCCGAAACGCACCCGCTGCGGGGTGTGGTAGTTGCTGAAGTGGGTGGTGAAGGCGTTGACGAACAGCACCTGCTCGCCCGTTTCCGGGTGGGTGCGTACGACCGGGTGCTCGGCGTCGGGGAACTGCGCCTTGAGTGCCAGCCGTTTGTCCAGCGGCATTGCAGCGCCGAAGCTGGCCTCGATGCTGTGGCGAGCGCGTAGGTCTTCGATTCTGGCCTTTACATCGTTTGGCAGGTTTTCATAGGCCAGTACCATGTTTGCCCACAGGGTATCGCCGCCTACCGGAGGGCATTCCACACAGCGCAGCACACACCCCATGGGCGGCGCCTCACGCCAGGTGGCATCGGTGTGCCAGGCATTTTCATAGCGGTCGTTGGGCTGGTCCGGGCGCTTGTAGATCTGCACCAGCCCCGGGTGCTCCGGGTCGCTCCCGGCCACCGGGTGGTCCTCCAGCTCGCCGAAGCGGCGGGCGAAGGCCACATGCTCGGCACGGCTGAAGTGCTGGTCGCGCAGGAACAGCACACGGTGCTGGAGCAACTGCTGACGCAACTGGGCGAACAGTTCGTCGTCGTGAATCGCATCGGCCAGGTTGACGCCACTCACCTCGGCACCGATCGCGCAGGTCAGTTGTTCGATGTGCATGCTGTTGCCCTCTTCAGATGACGAAGATCGACGAGCCCGTGGTTTTGCGGGCTTCCAGGTCACGGTGGGCCTGTACCGCGTCCTGCAGGGCGTAGTGCTGATTGATTTCGATACGAATGCGCCCGCTGCTGACGTGGTCGAACAATTCGCCGGCCAGGTCAGCCTTTTCTGCCGGATCGGCGATGAAGTCGGCCAGTGCCGGGCGGGTAAGCTGCAACGAGCCCTTGATGGCCAGCAACTGCGGGTCGAACGGCGGGATGCTGCCCGACGCCGTGCCGACGCAAACCATCAGCCCACGACGCTTGAGCGAATCGAGCGAGCCGGTGAAGGTGGTCTTGCCGACACTGTCGAACACGACGTTCACCCCTACTCCGTCGGTCAGTTCGCGTACGCGGCTGGCGACGTCTTCGACGCTGTAGTTGATGATGTGGTTGCAGCCATGGGCGCGGGCCACCTCGGCCTTGGCCTCGGTGGAGACCGTGCCGATCACGTTCAGCCCAAGCAGCCGCGCCCACTGCGCGACAATCAGGCCCACCCCGCCAGCAGCCGCATGCAGCAGCACGCTGTCACCGGGTTTGAAGTCATACAGCCGGCGTAACAGGTAGGCCGAGGTCAGGCCACGCATGGTCATGGCGGCAGCAGTCTCGAAGGCAATGGTTTCCGGCAGCTTGATCAGCGCCGCTGCGGGGATCAGGCGCTCGGTGCAATAGGCACCCAGGGTATTGAGGAAACCGGTATAGGTGACCCGGTCACCGACCACCACCTGGGTCACGCCTTCGCCCACCGCCTCCACCACCCCGGCAGCTTCCACGCCGATGCCATTGGGCAGCGTGATCGGGTAAGTGCCGTTGCGAAAGTAGGTGTCAGCATAGTTCAGGCCCACCGCCACCTGGCGCAAACGTACCTGCCCAGGGCCGGGCTCGCCAACCTCGGCGTCCTCGTAGCGCAAAACCTCGGGGCCACCGGTCTGATGGAAACGTACCACTTTGGACATGCTTGTCTCTCCAATCATCGATCTGGACGTCAGGCGTCAGTGCTGGTGATTGGACTGTATGCCCTTGGCTTGCGGGGTGCTTCGCATCGGACGACAGCGGGTTTTCATTTGATGACAGCACGTGTCGACCCACCGGCGTTCGGACCAGCGCCTTTATTCATGAGGCTGCTTGATGGTTACCTCTTGCGAGACTAATACTTAAATCTCTGCCTGGGGAGGCACGAAAAATGCAACCAAGATTCGTTATCGTTCCCGCTGTGCCGATCGAAAAGGAATCGTTCCGCGTTGGCAGCCGCTACTACGCCGCGACCGTGTGTGGAGGGTTCGACATTTATGACAATCAGGCAAAGGAGCGGCTCAAGCCGAGCTATCCGAGCCGGATGGAGGCGCAGGTGAAGTGCGAGCATTTGAACAAGCGGGATGAGTTGGGGTAACTGCAGGCGATCGGGGCGGCACAACCCGCTCGGGTCACTGATTCAATCCAGGCATTGCCTGGCAGCCTGGCGTAACTTGTCGCCAGACAGAAAGCTGCCCTTGTAGAAGGTCGCACGGCTGCCCTCGCGAGCGTCGACCACGTCAAGCACATCGTCGCTTGCCACGGCGCTTGGCGCCGTCAGCCGGTAGCCGTGGGCTATCGACTTCTGCGTGGCCTGTGGCGCCAGCGCCTGCCATTTTGGCAGGACACAGGCGACGTACTGCTGCGGCGATTTTTTGGTCAGTTGGCTGGCAGTGGGTTTGCCGGGGGTTGCGCAACCGGCGAGGCTGGCAACCAACACAGTAGCGATAAAAATACGAAAGTCAGGCATTTGCAATCGGCCGTTATGGATAGGCTGCATTTTAACGGGGGTGACGCCGCGTTACTAATCAACCAAAGTCTTGCTGCAGGACGGCGCCCAAGCGGGATTCGTGCAGCGCACCTGATATTTCTGCCAGTAGCAAGGTCCCGCTGCAACAGTGAAACTGCCCACGGCACATCACACCACGACTCGGCAGGGGCTTCAGACCATGCAAACCAACGCCAACCACACTCAGTTCTTCTATCAGAATGGCAAACTCGTCACCCTTAAAACCGGTGAACAAGGCCGTAGCATCTTTCGCTCGCCGGACGTACCACTTGCCGAGCGACAATCAGACGACACCGACGCCGGCGGATTGCTGGCAACTGACGACAAGGGTTCGGTGCTGCAGGTACAGCAGAAAAGCTGAAGTCCTCATGATGCTCCGGCCCCATTGCGAACCAAACGCGGGCTCAAGGCTTGGCTCCTCTGTACAACACGATGGCTGCTATATCCAGGGCCAACACACTGCCGACAATCACGAACATGATGTACAGATCTTCAGAGAGCATTGCCGTATCCCCCAGATGCACCGGTTTAAAAAGGGGTAAGCAAATACTGATCCAGTCAGTGCATCAGGAATGCGAGCTGAGACTCAGCTGAACTTCAACTTGACCACTTTGCTCAGCGCCCAGCCACTGAAGACATAGAACGCATCCAGGTAGAAACGCCCTGCATAGTTGGGCAACGGTGATTGATTCAACAGCACATCCGGCTCGGGCGCGGGAGGAAACAGTGCATAAAAGCCGTTGGGCAGAACGGCCAGTACCAGCAATAACAGGTAAGTCGAGGCTTGTAGCAGGGTGGCACGTTTACTGGATCTGGCGGACCACTTCAGCCCGTAGTAGGCAACCAGGCCGGCAACAGGCAAAACCCAGAAATGCGTCGGAATCCCAATGAACATTTCGGCAACTACGCTTCTTGCTTCCACCTGCGACTCTCCATCCAAATACAACGATTATTACGGGCGGGGCCGGCAAATGCAAAGCAACGCTGCTCAGGCCATACCGGCTCCACCCGCCATTCTTGAACGTTGCCGGGCAGGCGATGGGCAGACAAAAAGCCCGCTCTCGACGGCGGGCTATTGGTGTGGGGGTTGGATGATTACGCTTTTGAACACATCAGTGCAGCATCCAGCAACCTGCCATGGTCGTACCAGGCATCACGTTGATAGGCCGTGAAGTGGCGCTCGCTTCCCGTGCCCCGCAACTCTACAAGACCCTCTGCCTTGTCGGGGTCAGTGCTTTCGACGAAAAGCCTGACCGCGTTATCACCCTCGACTTCATAGGTTTTCACATTACCTTGTAGCTCGCCTTTGACGCAGCCCAGATAAGCGGGTGGGCTTTTCACGGTAGTGCCAGCGGTATAATCGTGGCTGTCACGCACATCAGGGTTTTGTGCGCAGCCTGCGACGAACAGCGAGGCTGCCCCGATTACCAGTATTGCACCTGCCAGCGATCTTGAGTTTTTCACGCGACACGCTCCTGCAGCCCCATCGAAAACTGGGAAATGTTGCCAAGCAGCCTGCCCTTTTTTGGTTTTTGTCCTGCCCATGTTACTGCTCAACGACAACAGGGCATCAGGTTTGTTTGCTATATAGGGTTCGGGGCGTTTCCCTCACGCCCTGCCTTGCCCCCGATTACGAGTAAGGCCTGCCCCATAACCGGGGTCAGGGAATGGCATTGAGAAACACATATGTCGCCGCCAGATCCAGTACCAGCACAGCAACCACGCTGAAAATCATGTAATAGCGGTCATCCTGAGTCATTTCTGCGTACTCCGCATGATCAATGTCTCAGGGGTCACAGCAATTCCCGTTCCAGCGCCCTGATGCAGCCCGCTGACACTGCGCCAGCCCAACCGCGCAATCGCGCAGTCAGTCCTTGATCTGGCATACGCCATTGGCTTTGTTCTTACCGGTATACGAGACGTCAGGCGAGCCGTCCGGGTTGATCGACAACGATACCGTTACCCCGCCACCTTTGGCCTCGAAATAGTTGTCATTGAATTTCTTCAGCGTGGCTTCCTTGCCGTTGATGTAAACAGGCCCACCTTTATCGGCATGGACCTCGATATTGCCGGGGCATGTTGCGTTCAACAGCGGAATACCGGCGTGGGCAGCGCCCGATGCGGCAAGCAACAGGCCTAGTAACAAACGCTTCATTTGCAGTGTCCTCGTGGGGTTGTCGGGGTGCGCGCGTTAAAGCAGTCCTGCGATGACGAAGAGGCTCATCGCTCGTTCGAGATGGTAGGCAAGCACATGCAGGGTCATCTCGCTACGCATTTTTTTTCATCCCGTGCATCCAGTACACCCGTTGGCGGGTATTGCTAGTGGGCGGCCTTTGACTGCCCGGCCCAATGACTTTCAGGAGCACTGCAAATGAACTTCAAATACTCCGCCTGCCTGCTTGCCTGCAGCCTCGCCCTTGCGCTGCCGCCCGCCCTCGCCCAGACCGCGCTGCCAGACGCAGTCAAAGTCCCTGATGGCCATCGCGTCCTGCTCGAAACCGTCGGCGTCGGCGAGATCACCTACGAGTGCCGCGACAAGGCCAACACCCCCGGTCAGACCGAATGGACTTTCGTCGGCCCCAAGGCAGTGCTCAATGACCGTACCGGTAAACAGGTGGGCGACTACTTTGGCCCACCCGCTACCTGGCAGGCCAAGGATGGCTCGAAGGTCACCGGCACCCAGCTGGCAGTGGCACCGGCGGACAAAGGCGCCATCCCCTATCAACTGGTCAAGGCCAACCCGGCCGAAGGCAAAGGCGCCATGCAGGGGGTCAGCTATATCCAGCGCCTGGCTACCCGCGGCGGTGTGGCGCCGTCAGTCGACTGCACGGCGCAGAACAAAGGTGCCAGGCAGGTCGTCCAGTACCAGGCTGACTATGTGTTCTGGACAGCCAAGTGACACGCACCTGACCCTACGCCCTGCGAGTGATGATCTACGCTCGATGGCAAGCCCCCCGGCTGGATGGCCGGGGTACTTGCCTTTCACAAGGAAGCCACACACGTTGAACTCGCCGGCCGCCCCCTTCGACTTCCACCGCTGCCTGTTAGCCTGTGCACAGGGTGACCGGCGGGCCCTGCAGGCGCTCTACGATCACGAAGGCGCGCGCCTGCTGGGCGTTGCCCGGCGTATCGCACGTGATGACGCCACCGCAGAAGACATCGTCCACGATGCGATCATCCGCATCTGGACCCGCGCAGCCAGCTACGACCCGGCGCGCGGCTCGGCTCGAGGCTGGATCTACAGCATTACCCGCCACCTGGCGCTGAACTCGATACGCGATACCCGCCGTGAAACTGTACTGACCGATGCCGACACCGAAACTGCGTCAACATTGCGCGGGAGGGTTGATGACCTTGACCTCTGGTCCGGCTCAGCAAAGATTTACCGCTGCCTTGAACAACTGCAGCCCGCACCGCAACGCTGCATCCTGCACGCCTACGTGGACGGCTGCAGCCACGCCGAGATAGCCGGTTTATTGGGTGCGCCACTGGGCACTGTCAAGGCCTGGATCAAACGCAGCCTCAAAGCGCTACGGGAGTGTCTGGAATGAAGCCCGATTCTGCCGAAGAACTGGACAGCCTCGCCGGGGAATACGTGCTGGGGACCTTGTCGCCGGAGCAATATGCCGCAACGGCCGAACGCCTGCGTACCGACCCCGAGCTTCGCGCCGCCGTGGATGCCTGGGAGGCCCGGCTGCTGGAGCTGACCGCGCTGTCTACCCCGCAGCCCCCTAGCCCCCGCCTGTGGCGCCGCATCCAGCGCAGCCTCGATGAGCTACCCGCACCGCGCACGCAGGCTCGCTGGTGGCAACGCCTCGGCCTGTGGCAAGGGCTCAGCGCCGCAGGGCTGGCGGCAAGCCTGCTGCTGGCGTTTACCTTGCTGACCACGCCCCCCTCAACCACGGAATACCTGGTGGTGCTGGTGGCGCCGAACAGCCAGGCCCCCGGCTGGGTGGTGCAGGCCAGCGACAGCCACATGATCGAACTGCTGCCGCTGGGTAAGGACAAGGTCCCCGACGGCATGGCCCTGCAGCTCTGGACCAAGGCCGAGCAATGGCGTGCTCCGGTTTCGCTTGGCCTGGTCAAACCGGGCGAACCCTATCGAGTTCCGCTGGAAAGTTTGCCACCCCTGGAGGCCAATCAACTGTTCGAGCTGACGCTGGAGAAAGCCGGTGGCTCGCCGACCGGTCTGCCGACAGGGCCGGTGAAGTTCATTGGTCGCGCGGTGAAAGTGATATGACACGACAGGGCCGCAGAACGCGACTGCGGCCTTCGCAAGCTGGACCTATGGTCAGGCGCGGATCACCTCAAGGCGATCCCGCCCAGCCTCTGTGATGGCGTTCTCTCCTTCATCGCTGATGCGATAACGTCCTGACACCATTTTGGTAATTGAGAACCGGACCAGCCCGCTTTGGGACAAGGCTTGGCCTGCTTCGAAGCTCATTGCCTGCTCCAGGTCGAAGATCTTGATTTCTCCGATTTTGTAGCGTGCAAACGCGACCAAGGCGTTATCCAGTTCTTGTTGACTGATCGTTGTAGCGACGTCCATTCGACCTCCCAGGTCATGAGAGCCCCGGTCCGTGGGGTTGGAGGCAACGAACCGGGTGGCTTGTTGAAGGCGGACCGTACTATGCAGTCACGGAAGTCGCTACTGGCTTTCCATCCATGCTGGATGGGTAGGCAGCACGACACCCGCCACACCTACGGTCACTTCAGGCGCCGTCGCCGCATGCCCCGCGCCACCTGCTTCGCGGGTAGACGCGCTCGGAGATCCGCCCCCTGCGCCCTGCTCAGACCATGCTCATCGCCGCGCGCAGCGCCAGCAGGTAGGTTTCGACACCAAACCCGCAGATCTGCCCGCGCACCACCTCGGCAAATACCGAGTGATGGCGGAATGGCTCCCTGGCATGAATGTTGGACATGTGCACTTCAACCACCGGCACTTCGATAATGGCCAACGCATCACGAATGCCGTAGCTGTAATGGGTCCAGGCACCGGCATTGATCAGCACGGCATCCACCCGGTCCTCATAGGCCTGATGGATGCGCTCGCACATGGCGCCCTCGAAGTTGCTCTGGAAGCTCTCGACCTGCGCCCCCAGCTCCTCGCCCAGGGCCTGCAACGCCTGGTCGATGTCGGCCAGGGTCGCTGTGCCGTACTGGCGCGGGTCGCGCTTGCCGAACATGTTGTGGTTGATGCCATGCAGCATCAGTACATTGGCGACCATCGACCTACTCCAGGGGAATCGTCAGCTGATCGATCACCGCACGTGTGTCGGGCCGCACCCCGCGCCACCAGGCGAACGCCTCGGCGGCCTGCTCCACCAGCATGCCGACGCCATCGGCCAGGCGCGCCTGGCCCTGCTCGCGAGCCAGGCGCAGGAAAGGCGTGAGGCCTTTGCCATAGGCCAGCTCGTAGGCCAGGGCCGCCTCACCCAGCACATCAGCCGGCAGTGGCGGCAAGTCCGCGGTCAGGCTCGCCGAGGTGGCGTTGACCACGATGTCGAACGATTGCCCTTCCAGCGCTTCGTAGCGGCTGATGCGCAGACGCGGGTGATCGAGCTCGTTACGCAGCGCCAGCGCCTTGGCCATGTCCCGGTTGGCGATCACCAGCTCGCGAGGCCCCGCCTGCAGGAACGGCAGCAATGCCCCGCGCACCGCGCCGCCAGCGCCCAGCAGCAGCACACGGCGGTTGCGCAGCGGCTCGCCAAGGTTCTCCTCGATGTCCCGCAGCAAACCGATGCCATCGAAGTTCTCGGCGACGATGCGGCCATCCTCGAACTTCAGCGCATTGGCCGCCCGTGCCAATTGCGCCCGCTCACTGCGCCGGTCGGCCAGCTCGAAGGCACGCAGCTTGAACGGGGCGGTGATGTTCATGCCCTTCCCGCCTTCGCTACGAAACTGCAGTACCTGGGCTTCGAAGTCGTCCAGCGAGCCTTCGATAGCTCCGTATTCCAGCTGCTGGTTGCTGGCCTGGGCGAACAGGCCATGAATCAGCGGGGACTTGGTGTGGTTGATCGGTCGGCCGATCACTGCGTAGCGGTCGCTCATCGTGCATCTCCGTGGGTAAACAACACGCCATCCGCCTGCAAGGCAGTGATTTCTTCAGGGCTGAAGCCAAGCCCGGCGGCCACTTCGGCGTTATGCTGGCCAAGGTCCGGGGCTACTTGGTGAATCGTGGTATCGCAGTCGGAAAAGCGGAACGGCAGGTTGGCCAGGCGCAGCGTGCCGTAGCGTGGGTGCTGCTGCTCGATGACCATGTTGCGTGCCTGGATCTGCGGGTCGGCCAGCACTTCGTCGATGCGTTGGACCTTGGCACTGGGGATGTCGATGGCATCGAGCAACGCGAGGATCTCGGCCACCCGACGCGCGCCGACCCAGTCGCGGACCACCGCCAGGATCGCCTCGCGGTGGGCGTTGCGGCCGTTGAGGCTGTGGTAGCGGCGGTCGCTGCCGAACCCGGGCGGGCCGCCGTTGGCTTCGAGCATGACCGCGAAGCGCTGCCAGGCATCATCGACCTGGGCGGCGATCACCAGGTCGCCGTCGGTGGCGCGGAACACGCCGTACAGGGTCGAGGTGGGCATGTCGTGGCCGGTCTGCTGGGGCAACACAGTGCCACCGGACAGCGTGTAACACTGCACCGCGTATTCGTGCATCGACACCAGAGTGTCGTACAGCGCCATGTCGATGTGCTGGCCACGGCCACTGCTCACCCGACCGAGCAGCGCGGCATTGATCGCCGCCACCGCGTGGATGCCGGTGTACATGTCGCCCAGGGAAATACGCAGCAGCGGCGGTGCCTCGCCCGGCACGCCAACCATCTGCATGATCCCGCTCTTGGCCTCGGCGATCAGGCCGAAGCCGGCGCGGTGGGCGTCCGGCCCGGTATGGCCGTAGGCGGAAATCGAGCAGTACACCAGGCGCGGGTTGCGCGCCGACAGCTCGGCGTAGCCCAGGCCCAGCTTGTCCAGGGCGCCGGGGCGGTAGTTCTCGATGAACACGTCGGCCGAATCGGTCAGGCGCTGCATGAACGCCTTGCCGCGCGGGTCCTTCATGTTGACGCTGACGCCCTGCTTGCCCATGTTCAGCTGCAGGAAATAGCCGCTCTGCTGGTCGTCCAGGGTGAACGCATGCTGGCGGCCAGCGTCGCCGCTACCCGGCCGCTCGACCTTGATCACCTCTGCGCCGAGCGCCGCCAGGCAACGGCCGACATAGGGGCCGGCGAGGAAGTGGCTGTAGTCAATGACGCGGATACCCGCCAATGGCAATGCCTGGTTCATGCTGCTGCCCTCCGCGGCACCATCAACCGGTGCTCGCCACGTTGCACGACTTCACCGTGCTGGTTGATCAGCTCCGAAGGCAGCACCACGATGCCCCAGCCAGGTCGGCTGTTGCTCGGACGCATCGCCCCCACCCGCATACGTACGTGGAGCACGTCGTTGACCTTGATCGGCAGCACGAAGTCCCAGGTCCAGCCCAGCGACATACCCGGCACGAAGCGGTACTCGCACTGGGTCTTCAGGCCATCGGCGATCGACAGCCCGAACAGGCCGTGGGCGACCAGGCAGCCAAAGTGGCTGGCGTTGGCGTAGGCCTCATCGACATGCACCGGGGTGTGGTCGCCGGTGAGGTCGGCGTAGGCCAGGATGCGTTCGCGGGTCACGGTGTAGGTCGGGCTGATGCACTCATCGCCTTCGCGGGCATCGTCCCAGTACTTTTCAATCACGCTCATGCCTGCACCTCCGCGCGCGGGTCGATGGCCAGTGCCTGGGCTACGCATTTGGCCGGCAGCGCCTGGATGAACTCCACCGCCAGGCCATCAGGCAGGCGCAGCCAGTTGCGGCCCTGGGGCATCTCACTGACGCCAAAGCGTTGGGCGGCGGCCAGCGCCGCTTCCAGGTCTTCGCACATGATGCCCAGGTGCGCCAGGCGCCCTTCCGGGCCAGCGAAGTCCGGCTGGTGAATGAACTGCAGGCCGCCGAGTGTCCAGTACTGCGCCGGTTGCTCGACGTCACCCTGCACTTCACGCATGGTCATGCCGCACACCTCGCTGAAAAAGCGGATATGCCACTGAATGTCCTGCACCCAGAACGCCACGTGTTCGAGGTAGGCTTTTGGCTGGCTCATGGGGTTTCTCCCTTCTGGTGATCGGCCATGGCGCGCTCGATACCCTTGATGCAGGCCACCAGGGTCGCGTTGACCGGCGTGGCCACGCCATGGCGCTGGCCCCAGCGCACGACGGAGCCGTTGATGAAGTCGATTTCGGTGATCGAGTTTTTTTCCAGGCTCTGCAGCATCGAGGTGCGGAAGCTCGCCGGCAGGCCTTCGGCGGCCAGTGACCAGGCAGCCTCGGGGCTGGTCAGGCTCAAGCGGATGCCGGCGCGCTCGGCCACGGCGATGGCCTCGGCCACGGCGGCCTTGGCGGTGCTTTCCAGCAGCGGCTCGCTGTACAGCTGGCCGTAGCTGAGCCTGGTGATGCCGCTCAACGCACCGGTGGCGACGTTGACCAGCAGCTTGTCCCACATGGTGCCGAGGATGTTGTCGCTGACCGTGGTGGCCAGCCCGGCATTGTTGAACGCTTCGGCGATGGCCTGCACGCGGGGCGTCAGCTGGCCGTCGAGCTCGCCGATGAAAGTCTGTTTGCCGGCCACACCGGCGCGGATCGAGCCCGGTGCGAGGAGCACGCCGCCGACATAGGTCTTGCCAGCCAGCACCCGCTCGCGACCCACCACTTCGGCCAGGATGTCCTCGTGGCCGAGCCCGTTCTGCAGCGACAGCACCAGCGTCTGTGGGCCTATCAGCGCGAGGGCACCGGCGATGGCCTCGGCAGTGTGAAACGACTTCACCAGCACCAGCACCAGCGTCTGTGGGCCTATCAGCGCGAGGGCACCGGCGATGGCCTCGGCAGTGTGAAACGACTTCACCAGCACCACCACCAAATCGGTCACGCCAACGTCTTCGGCTTCGATGGCCGCGTTGACCGGTATATAGCGCTCGCCCCGTTCGTCCTGCACCCGCAGCCCATGCTGGTTCATCGCCTCGACATGCGCGCGGCCACGGTTCAGCAGCCAGGTTTCATGCCCTGCCTCGCTCAGGGCCGCGCCGATGGCGCAACCCAGTGCACCGGCGCCCAGAATGCAGATTTTCACGTCGCAGACCTCCTGTGATTTGCGATCACCTTATGCAGCGGGGTTTATTTGCGCTATACAATGGCCTCAATACGGCTATTGAGAATTTCAATAATGACTGCCCTGGAGGCCCTGCCCGAACCCAAGCTGCTGCAGCTGTTCGACGTGCTGTACCAATGCCGCAACGTGACCCGTGCCGCCGAACAGCTGGGGCAGAGCCAGCCGACCATCAGCATCTGGCTGGCGCGCCTGCGCGAGCAGTTGAACGACCCGCTGTTCGTGCGCACGCCGGGCGGCATGGCCCCTACCCCGCGCGCCGATCAGCTGATAGGGCCGTGCCGCGAGGTGCTGGAATCGCTGCGCCGGCTGACCGCCTGGGAGCCGCAGTTCATCGCCGCCACAGCGCAGCGGCGTTTTCGCCTGTGTGTCAGCGATGCCAGCCACATCACCTTGCTGCCCAGCATCCTCAACCATCTGCGCAGCCATGCGCCGGGCATCCGCCTGGAGGCGGCGCGGATCGACGGCAATACCGAGAGCGCGCTGGAATCGGGCGAAGCGGACCTGGCCATCGGCTTCGTGCCCTGGCTGGGCGGGGGGATGTATCAGCAGGTGCTGTTCGAGCAGGACTGGGTGTGCCTGAGCAACCCGCAGCATCCGCGCCTGGGCGATGGCATGAGCCTGGAGCGGTATCGGGCCGAGGGGCATGTGCAGATCAGTTTCGGCACCGGGCAGAAGCTGCTGGAAGCAGGATTGGCGCGGGCCGGGATCGAACGGCGGATCATGCTCGAGCTGCCAGCGTTTCTCGGGTTGGGGAAGATAATCGGGACTACCGACCTACTGGGCACCTTGCCGCGGCATATCGGGCAGACACTGGCCGATATGCATGGGCTACAGGTGCATGACTGCCCGTTCGAAGTGGAGGGATTCACGGTCAAACAGCATTGGCATGCCCGCTATCATCAGGACAATGGAAATCGATGGTTGAGGGAGGTCGTTCGCGGATTGTTTCAGTGAGCCAGCCAAGCATGACCCCGTTTCGACTTGGATAGCTGATGTGATTCAGGCCATCCGCCATGGCCGCAAGCCCATCTTCGGGAGGGACAGAGATCAGTCACGGATCCCGGATAAATCCGCTTCTGCAACCGCGCGCGCAACTGCCGATCGGGCAGAGCAGTTGTCTTGCGACTAGCTTTACCTCGGACACTGAAATCTCCGTTCAAAGCTCAACCAGGTAAAGGTTCGTTATGACTAGAATAATCGAGCTGACGATCACCGACGGTTACCTCAATCCGTTTGCCTCGCCGGAAAACCCCAAGTTAAGCCCCGAACTGGCGGACTATCTGTCAGATAGCGCCTGGTACCACCCCGAACTGTGCCTGCACATCCGTTGCCCGGAAGACGAGCGAGAACGCCTGCAGCAAGCGATCAAAAATACCTTTGCGCAAAAGAGGGAACAACTCGGAGGGGATATTCGCACCCAACGGCTGGTGGCGCTGACAGTCTTGGGCTTGGCGCTAGCCTTGGTGCTGGCAGGCACAGCGCTGGGCATTGAAGGCACCATCCCGGTGGGCGTTGTTACTGTCACCGCGTGGATGCTGCTTTGGCGTAGCGCAGAGATATTTTTTCTGGATATCCGCAGCATTAAACGGCAGCAGCGTAAGTACCAACGCATTGCCAGCGCATCAAAGCAGTTTGTGCCTTAGTTCTGGCGGGCTGGAAATCCGACTTTTCAACTCCTATGTCTTCGCAACCACCGGCGATTCAGTCAATGACCTTGCACGACCTGATCCGGCTGCGTGCCCATACTCGCGAGAAAAACATCGGTATCCCGATTGGTCCGCAGGCAGACCACGCGACAGCCCGACGGGGCCGTCGCCACGAATCGCTTCATCGCCTCCCGAGACGAGGTTTTCGTCCGCCACATGAACCTGAAAAACTCCGGCAGGTTGGCCAGCAGTTCCGGGCAGTTTTCCGGCAAGTCAGGCCGGGATCGACCGCGGTTCAACATTGTTCTGCGGAGCACGCGCCAGAATCGGAGCGGCGCCGAGCGATCAATCCATATCAACATGTCAGCGCGGGCCAGCCGGTTGTTCCATGTGGTCGAATGCCCGCCTTCGAAGATCCAGCGCTCACGGGCCTCGATCTCATGACAAAGACGCGTCTTCTCGTCGCGGCTCCGCTCGACCCACCCTGGCTGCCAATGAATCGTGTCGATATGCACGACCGGCAAGCCTGTGCGCTCGCCAAGCTTGCGCGCCAGGGTACTTTTCCCAGACCCTGGCTGACCAATGATCATCACCCGTTGCATTGAAGCTCCCTCTCGCCATGCCTGCTGAATTTCGGGCGCGCGATTTTACGGCAATGGGCGACGCGGTCAAGGCACGGGCAACAGCGTCGCGGCATTGGGTGATGAACTCGCCTAGGACATCTTCATGAACCAGGGCGTAGTCTGGTGCAACGCAGGTCTGGCCAGCGTCATCTTGCGTCTTCCAGGCCGTTGTAATGCGCAGACGTTTCAACCCATCTTCGATACTGGCGAGCGCGACAGGCCATGAAGAGCTGTTGCTGGATCAGCGCGCGCAACGGCGAAACGCTCGGATCGGGCTTTTTAGCCCGGCTGAGTTTGCGCAGTTGAAACTTCACTACTGCCATGTTCGCCAAGGATGCGATGGCCTTGTTTTTCCAGGTGATCGGCGGCAATTGAGGGGCGTTGTCCTTGCCCTGCAACCAGTCACGAGGCAAGTGCGGATCGATGGCTAACGCCGTTCCGATACCCACCATGTCCACACCGCTCTGCACGACGCTTTCGGCCACCGGGCGCCGACGTATACCGCCAGTGACCATCACCGGCATTTTGGCAACGGTTTGGAGATCACGGGCGAACTCGACGAAATACGCTTCGCGAGCCAGGGTGCGACCATCGCGCGCGTCACCCTGCATGGCGGGTACTTCGTAGCTGCCTCCCGATAACTCCACCATGTCTACGCCCAGGTCGTTGAGCCACTCAACGACCTTTTTCGCGTCTTCGGTGGTGAACCCTCCGCGCTGGAAATCGGCGGAGTTGAGTTTGACCGCCACTGCAAAATCCACAGAAACCACGGCCCTGACCGCCTTGACGATTTCGAGCAACAGGCGCGCCCGGTTTTCCAGAGAGCCACCCCACTCGTCCGTCCTTTGGTTGGTCAGCGGCGAAAGGAACTGGCTCAACAAATAGCCGTGGGCAGCGTGGATCTCCACACCTGTGAATCCGGCTTGTTCGCCCAGGCGTGCGGTGTTCGCAAAGCGCTGAATAACCTCTTCGATCACGCCGAGTGGCATCGCGTGAGGCGTGGCAAAACGCTTGGACAATTTGCCCAGTTCCAGCGGCACGGCTGACGGTGCCCAGGTTTTTTGCCCAAGATTGGACTGCATCTGCCGCCCTGGGTGGTTAATCTGCAACCAGAACTGCGCACCACCGGATCGACCAATACGCGCCCAGCGCTTGAACTTGTCCAGTTGCTGATCGTCCTGTAATACCACGCCACCCGGCCCGGTCATGGCGCGGCCGTCGACCATCACATTGCCAGTGATAATCAGGCCGGCACCACCGTCGGCCCACGCTTGATAGAGACGCATGAGTGCTTCGGAAGGCGCCTGGTCGGCATCCGCCATGTTCTCTTCCATGGCGGCTTTGGCGATACGGTTCTTGACGGTCGAACCGTTGGGAAGCATCAGGGTGTCGAACACATTCATGGAGCAGTCCTCAACTGGATATGAGGCCACCTTAAGTTTGAAGTCAACTTTAAGGTCAATACCTTTTTCAAGATCAGTCGATTTCCAATACGCCGGCACCTGGCAAGTGCGTCACCCGATGGGCGTCCAACAACCGAGTGGGGAGTGTTCAATCGAAGTCTTGGCCGTACCGGGTGAAAAGCTCGAGCGCGAATCAAACCCAGCGCCAAATGCATCGGACATTATTTGCAGCAAGGGGATTGACCTTAAAGCGAGGTTTAAGGTGAGCATGCACTGGCCTGCTTGAGTGATGGAGCTCGGATGATGCTCAAGACCTTTGTTTCTTATGCGTTGGTACTGATAGGTAGCGCTTTCATGACATTTGCAAATGCTGGCACCGCCGCTTCCACAACGACTGCCAAGAATCGCCAGATTCTGGTGATCATGACCAATCACGCCAGATATCCCTCACGCACCGATTCCACGGGGTTGTGGCTTACTGAGCTGACGCATTTCACCGATGTGGTGGAGGCGGCTGGCTACAGCACAGTTTTTGCCAGTCCCAAAGGCGGTGCGGTGCCACTGGACGAGCGCAGTCTCGGTTGGCTGTACATGGACAAAGCCGCGCGTGAGCATTTGCAGTCCCCGGCCTTTCGCGCCCGCTTGCAGAACACGCTGCCGATCGCCGATATCGATCCGTCCCAGTTCGGCGTCATCTACTTCACCGGGGGCCATGGCGTGATGTGGGACTTCCCCAATAATCCCGACCTGCGACGTGTCGCCGAAACCATCTACAACCAGGGTGGCATCGTCTCGGCCGTCTGCCATGGCGTAGCGGGCCTGCTGGATCTGAAGGATGAAAAGGGCCAGTTGATCATCAAGGGCAAGAACATCACCGGCTTCTCTGATCGCGAAGAACTGTTCTCCGGCATGAAAAGCCAAGTGCCCTTCTTCCTTGAGGACAAGTTGGTGAGTCAGGGGGCTCGGTACCGCAAAGGCTGGCTGCCCTTCACGTCATTTGCCATCACGGATGGAAGGCTTGTCACCGGCCAAAACCCTCAATCACCCAAAGCCGTAGCTGAAGCGGTGATGGCGGTGCTCTCTGGCGACAACGTAGCTCGCTGAACCCTCAAGTTGTTCCCACCCGCGGAGAAAGACCGATTGAAACTTGCAAGCACCGCATTAACAGGATTGCTGTTCAGCTCAATTGCCAACCAAGGGTTGGCGGGGACGCCTGAAATGCTCACGTCGACTGAAACCAACACAATCGAAATCGCAGGCCACCCGGTGCCGGTCGTCAAAGGCGGCCTGTACGACCGTTATCGCTCGAACCCGCCCTTGTCGGTGATTGCAGCAGAGCTGCCGGGTGTTGATTTGAGCTGGTTCAAAGGACTGGAAAAGCACAAGGTCGACATCGGCTTCGAGTCATACTCCCCGAACTTTTACTACCAGAACAGTCGGGTAACGGCTGTCTACACGGCCGACTTGGACGCACTTCGGGCATTGATGCCGCCGGAAGTACTAGCAACCGCATCTCCCCTGCAAGTCTGGCCAGGCCGTGGCTTGGTTGCGTTTACTGCATACACCTATGAGCATTGTGATAACGACGCCTATAACGAAGTGGCGGTGTCGATCATTACCAACACGCCAGGCAAAGCCAATCTGGGTCCGTTCACACTGATTGGCCAGTCGATGTCCGGCGACTTCTGGGGCTATGTGCTCAAGCTGCCGGTCAATACCGAGCTTGCACGGGTGCGTGGTGTCGTCGGTTACAACCTGCCTAAATGGCTGACTGGTATCGACCGCAAAGAAGATGCCCAGTCTGTGGTCTATGACATCACCGACAGCCAGACCGGAAAAGTCGATGTGTCCTTCAAAGCGAAGAAACTCGACAAGCTCTCACGCGAAGTCGATATCGTCACCAGCAGCTTCACCAATCTCGATCATCAGGGCCACTTGGCATACGGTTATGCGGTTTCCCGCCAACTCCGTCACGGCTCGAGCCGCGACGCAGATTCAGCCACCCTCACACTAGGCGACGGCAGTCTGTCGAATTACCTCCGCACCCTGAAGCTTGGGAAAATGATGAAGTACGAATACGTGCCAGAGTTCCAGAGTGCGCTCTATGCACCCAAACCGCTCGCCGGCCTGATTGGCGAGCGTTGAGACCTTTTGCGCCTGTCAGGCCCCGGAAGCCTGGCGGGTGTTTTTTCTTGTGGAAGACGTTACCGCACGCTTGCCGGACGCTTGGCCAACCCCTTCTTCACGCAAACGATTTATCAGCATTTGCGCATTGTCCGCGCACGCCATGCCTTCGGGCTTGCCCTCGATGCCTTCGATGACGAGCAGAAGTTGCGCTTTGTTTTGTGCTAGCCGTTCCTCCAGCGCACTGATTTCCTCAACCTTTTGCTTGAGCCCAGTGAGCAACTCGTCGTGCCGCCAGCCACTGGCGTTCATCGGCATCAGTTGCCGGATCTCCTCAAGAGAAAAACCCGCCGCCTGTGCGCTGGTTATCAGTTGCAGAACCCATTCGGTATCAGCCGCATAGTCCCGGTATCCATTGGCCTTGCGCTCGACGGAGCTGATCAGGCCACTGGCCTCATAGAATCGAATGCGTGACGGAGCCAGTCCACTGATTTTTGCCAGTTCACCTATTCTCATACCTCACCCTGAAAAACCTATTGACCTTAAAGTTGACTTTAAACCTGAAGTCATCGGGCGGCCAAGCACAACGTGTGACTTGGTCGCCACGGAAATTCATGGGGTAAGCGGAGGCCGCTCAGCGCGGACGATTGGGGTCTGGGATGGACACTGCATGGGTAACCGCCCGCCTGGGTCGGGTCTGACAGGACGACAGACCTCAATAATCGGTATATCCCTTTTCTCCGGGTGTATAAAAGGTCGAACTGTCAGGTTCTACCAAGTGCTGTCCCGACGCTAGCTTGGCGACCAGGTCCGGGTTCGAAATGAACGGACGACCGAAAGCCACCAGGTCGCCACGCTGCGCGTCGAGGTCCGCATTGGCGCGGGCGACATCATAGCCACCGGAGAGTATGTACTGGCCGGTGAAAGCGGCGCGGATCGCGGATTTCAATTCGGGGCTGACTTCGGGCGCCCCCATGGCGCTGTGATCGACGATGTGGATACAGAGCAGGCCAAGCGCATTCAATGCCTCAATCAGGCCCAGGTACATTGCGTCCATATCGGCATCCGGTAGTTGGCCGTTGAAAACCCCATACGGCGAGATACGCATGCCAACCCGTTCCGCGCCAATGGCGTCGACCGTTGCCTTGGCAACTTCGACCGCGAAGCGGATGCGGTTTTCTACCGGGCCTCCCCAGCGATCATTGCGCTGGTTGGATGCGGTATTGAGGAATTGGTCAATCAGATAGCCATTGGCTGCATGCAATTCGACGCCATCGAAACCCGCTTGTATCGCCAGTTTGGCCGAAGCTGCGTATTCGCTGATGCTCTGGGCGATGTCCGCCTCGCTCATGGCGTGTGGGACAGGATGCGGCTGCATGCCCTCGCTGTCGGTCCACATCTCGCCGGGAGCGGCAATCGCCGAAGGTGCCAGGACGCGGGCGCCTGCCGGCAGGTTCGCGGGGTGGCTGACCCGCCCGGTGTGCATCAACTGCACAAAAATCCTGCCGCCGGCTTGGTGAACGCCATCGGTCACGCGTCGCCAGTTTTGCACGTGCTCTTCGTTGAACAGGCCAGGGATACGTGGGTAACCCAGGCCATTGGGTGATGGAGAGGTGCCTTCGGTGATGATCAGTCCGGCATCCGCCCGAAGGCGGTAGTACTCTGCCATCAGTTCATTGGGCTGGTTGCCGATCGCGCGGCTGCGGGTCAGCGGCGCCATAACAATGCGGTTCTTCAGTGTGAGGTTGCCGAGCTGCGCAGGGGTGAACAAGCGGTCGTTCATGGAAGTCTCCTGGGTGGCGGATTCGATCATTCGTACACAATCACGCGTTCAGTGGGCGCTGATATCGTTCAGCCGCGTGGGTTTGTCGAATGTCAGACATCAGCCCTTGACGCGCACCTTCCAGTGCATCCCAGCGCTCGGCAACATGAAGTGGCGGGATGGTTACCAACTCGCGACGGTCGAAACCGACAAGTGCAGCATCGACCAGCTCACCGACCTCCATCACCTCCGGGAGTGTGTTGACGTCAATGCCGGCACGCGCCCAGATCTCGGTGCGGGTCGCTGCCGGCAGCACCGCTTGCACGTACACGCCCTTGGGTGACAGCTCCTGACTCAGCCCCTGTGACAGAAACAGCACGAAGGCTTTGGTAGCGCCGTAGATGGACATGCCGAACTCGGGCGCAAAACCCACCACTGAACCCACGTTGACGATCGCACCAGTGCCCGACTGCGCGAGGCGCGGCGCGATTGCAGCAGCGAGCCGCGTCAGCGCGGTGGTGTTGAGCGTGACAAGGCGCTCAATAGCTTCAGCGGACTGGTCGAGGAAACCACCCGATTGGGCCATACCCGCGTTGTTGATCAACACGCCGATATTGGCGTCGTCGCGCAGTCTACTTTCAAGCACGGACAGGTCTGCCGAGCTGGTCAGGTCGGCTGGCAGCACCTCAACGGCCACATGGCTTTCCTCGCGCAAGCGTAATGCAAGCGCCTCCATGCGCGATGTGTCGCGCGCCACAAGGATGAGATCGTGGCCACGACGGGCGAAACGCTCGGCGTAGGTGGCGCCAATGCCGCTGGAGGCGCCAGTAATGAGTACGGTCGGACGGGTGGTCATGGAAGTTACCTTTATGTCGATGGTTGTGTGAGAAATACGGCGGCAGTCACATCTTGATTACGACCTTGCCCTTGGAGCGCCCTTGAGCAAGGTACTCAAGCGCACCCTTTGCGTCCTCGAACGGAAATACCCGGTCGATCACCGGCTGAATTTGCTGGGCGTCCAGCAGTTTGCCGATTTCGGCGAGTTGGGCACCCTCGGGCTGCACGAAAAGAAACGAGTACTGGACATTCCGCCTCTTTGCCAGGCGCATGATCTTGCGGCTCATCAGGCCGAACACGAAGGTCAGGAGGAGGTTCAGGCGTTTGGCCCGGGCGAACGCAGCATCCAGTGGGCCAATGAGCGAGACAATCTGGCTTCCGGGTCTGAGGATGGACAAGGATTTTTCAATCGCATCCCCCCTTACGGTTCCGAGCACCGCGTCGTAGTCGCGCAGCACGGTCTCGAAATCCTGCGTCTTGTAGTCCACAACTTCGTCCGCCCCCAGAGCGCGCACCAGGTCAACGTTGCCTTTACTGGTGGTGGTGCCCACCTTTGCACCGAGGTGTTTGGCCAACTGGATTGCGAACGTACCGATACCGCCCGACCCGGCAGGAATGAACACCTTCTGCCCGGGCTGAAGCTTGAGGCGCTCTTTCAGCGCTTGCCATGAGGTGAGGCCGACCATCGGGATCGACGCCGCCTGCTCGAAGCTCAGATTGGCCGGTTTCAGCGCGGCGGCGCTTTCCGGCACAACCGCGAATTGCGCAATCGCCCCTGTGCCAAGATCGAAGATGCTGGCGAAGACAGCATCGCCTGGCTTGAAGCGGGTCACATTGCTACCTACCTCGGTCACGATGCCGGCCAGATCGCTGCCCAGGGTGGCTGGCAGCTGGAAATGCAATACAGGCTTGAACATCCCCGTTGGAATCATGTTGTCGATCGGGTTCAGGCCGGCAGCGTGAACTTGCACCAGTAATTCGTCAGCCTTTGGCGTGGGGCGGGGAACGTCGGCCAACCCGATGTCGGGTGACTTGCCGTAGCGCTTGAAGGTCAGTGCTTGCATGGTTCGGCTATTCATCATTGGTTTTTGCGGGTGGATGGCTCGTCATCGAGGTGTTACTATCGATTTGATACAGACAATACTACCCTTTCGCAGGCAGGTCACTATCAAAATAGTATGGACGTGAAAAATAGTTGCGATAACCCGTGCCCAATCGCCCGCAGCCTGGCAGTTGCCGGTGATGCCTGGAGCATATTGATCCTGCGTGATGCCCATGCCGGCCTTTCTCGCTTTGACCAATTCAGGAAAAGCCTGGGTATTGCACCGACAATGCTGACCCGCCGGCTGGCGACACTGACGGAGGAAGGATTACTGGAGAAGCGGCGCTACTCCGAGCACCCGCCTAGGGAGGAGTACCTGCTGACCGCTGCGGGTCGCGATTTTCTGCCTGTTCTGTTCATGATTGGTGCATGGGGCCGGCAATACCGAGGCGGTGGTAAGCTGACGCGCTTCTTCGATGCGCAAACAGGCACAGAAATCAAAGCTGTCGCCGTGGACGAGATTACGGGGGCAAAGATCGGCACGCGCCCCCTGCGCATTGTCACACCTGAGGAAAGTTGACACGACCTCTGCAGCCTTGGTCAGCGGCCGGTGAGGTGCTGCGCAGTGATCAGGGTGCTGCTGGATCAAGCGTCAACATGTGCCGAGGACAGGGCTTCGAGCAGAACCCGCTCCAAGGTGTCAAAAAAGCATTTGATGTGAGCTTGCTTCAAGGCCTGAGGCCGGGTCACCAAATAGATCTCCATATCTGGAAGCTGGAGATGCGGGAACAGCTGGACCAAATCGGTAGCCGCGATACGGGGCAGCACAGCCACCCCCATCCCTCGCCTCACCGACTGGAGCTGCACGGCGAACGAGTTCACGCTGATCTGCGCGCGGTCCAGACCCGCGGCCTTTGCCGCTCGCATTTGCGGCAAGATATCCAGCGGGGGAAGCAAGGAAATACTGACCGCCGTGGAAAGCGTCACGCCTGGAAACTGCTTCAGATAACCCAGGGCAGCAAAGATGCCGTAGGCGAGCCGGCCAATGGGTCGATAAATCAGTGACGGTTCCCCCAGATGGGCGGTGCGCACAGCAACATCTGCCACGCCGCGGGCGATCTTGTGAAACTCGGCTGCCACCGTTAGCTCCACGGAGCAACGCGGGTGCAGGGATGTAAAGCGCCTTATCGCCTCCAGAACGTAATCCGAGAACCCCTCCCCTGCACTGACCAACACACTGCCGGACAGCTCGGTAGGCTGCTGCGATGTGTCAGAAAGGGTTTGCCGCCTCAAGCCTGATTCTGCAGCGATAGCAACTTCCACCAGGGATTGCCCCCGGGACGTCAGCCGGCACCCTTCAACGCCGCGCTCGACAAGTGGCTCGCCCACTGCAACCTCAAGTTGGGTCAGGCGGCGTGACAAGGTAGAAGCTGCGATACCGAGCAATTGTCCCGCCTGAAGAAAGCTGCCACGTCGCGAAACGGCCAGCAGAAGGCGAAGATCATCCCAATTTGCGTGCAACGTCATACTGTCAGTCATTCCTGGCTTTGCGAATATGCAAAGCCATTATGCAGTGATTGCTGTTTTTCGAAAGCACCCTCAAAGGTATATCTATAGCCCTTCGATACGAATGGACCGGACTTTATGACTCTCTCCCCCAACGCCTATTCGCAGCACGCCTTTGGCGCTTTCAATCGACCAGATCCAGAGGCGTTGCTTGCAGTGGTTGGCGACGATTGCATCCACCTCGATACCATGGGTCTTGTCGTCATGGACAAGGCCTTTTTCGACAGCGCCGTGTTGCTGCCGTTAACCGAACAGCGAGGGTGTTGAGCCATGCGCAGCGTATTTGTGACCGGAGCAACCGGCTTGCTGGGCAACAACCTGGTGCGTGAATTGGTCGCTTGCGGCTACACGGTCAAAGGCCTGGTCCGCTCAAAAGCCAAAGGTGAACAGCAGTTCAACAATCTGCCGGGGGTGGAACTGGTCGTTGGGGACATGGCCAAGGTCGACGCATTCGCAGCGTCGCTGCAAGGCTGCGATACGGTATTTCACACAGCCGCGTTCTTCCGCGATAGCTACAAGGGCGGCAGCCACTGGAACGAACTCGAACAGATAAACGTGTCGGGTACGCGGCGCCTGCTTGAGCAGGCCTACGGGGCCGGCATACGTCGGTTCATCCATACGTCTTCCATTGCTGTGCTCAACGGCGCACCTGGCACGTCCATCGAGGAGAACTGCCTGAGGGCTGACGCCGACGCCGATGACTACTACCGCAGCAAGATCCTCGCTGACCGTGTCGTGTTGTCGTTCCTTGAGAGCCACCCCCAGATGCATGCCTGTATGGTCCTGCCTGGCTGGATGTGGGGGCCTGGCGACATTGGCCCAACCTCGTCGGGGCAATTGGTCAACGATGTGGTACAGGGCAATTTGCCCGGGTTGATCCCTGGCAGTTTTTCCATTGTCGATGCCCGCGATGTGGCATTGGCACAAATTGCCGCAGCCAGACATGGGCGCCGAGGTGAGCGCTATCTCGCGGCGGGTCGACATATGACAATGCGCGAACTGATGCCTGTTTTAGGACGCATGGCGGGCGTCAAGACACCAGCCCGACAAATACCGCTGCCCTTTCTATACACCTTGGCGGCTGTGCAGGAGATCTACGCGCGCCTGACCGGCAGACCCATTCTGCTGAGCATGGCCACGTTGCGTCTACTGGTTCGAGAGCAGGACCGCACCCGTTTCGACCACCGCAAGAGTGAACAGGAGCTTGGGCTGAGTTTCCGGGCACTAGAGCTGACAATCGCCGATACCGTGGCGTGGTACCGTGATCACGGCTGGTTTGAAAAAGGCAGCCTACTGTGAGCGGGGAAATAATCCTGATGCGCCACGGTCAGCCAAAACTGGTCGCAGCCGAGAAAATGTCAGCGCTCCAAATGAAAGACTGGATCGAACAATACAATCAGTCCGAAATTACCCACCAGCCGGTTCCGGAAGCCAGCAGGCAGCTCGCCGCAACCGCCACGGTAATTGTCTCAAGTAGTGCGCCACGTGCGCTGACCTCCCTGCAGGCGCTCGGTCTCAAGCCCACCCTGGTCGACGCGCTCTTCTGTGAAGCGCAACTGCCTTATGCTCACTGGAGGCTGCCACGGTTATCGCCGTTTACCTGGGCATTTATCCTTCGCGTCTTATGGCTGTGCGGTTACTCACGCCGCGTCGAATCTGCAAGCACTGCGAGGATCCGCGCCAACGTGGCAGCGCAACGGCTGCAATCGCTTGCCAGCGAAGGTCCCGTTCTATTGCTCGGTCACGGTTTCATGAACCGGATGATCTCCAAACAACTGATGGCAGACGGATGGAAACGCCAAACGCGTAGCGGCAGCCAGTATTGGAGTGCGACGGTCTATCGATATGCGGGTGTTGAAGCGTGAATCGCCCGGATTCCGAAGACACATCTCGGCGACAGTGATTGCCCTGTAAGTCGGTGGCAAATGCACACGCCTTGATGGACAATCCGGCGCCTCATGTAGTTATCGCCAAGGAACGGACATGGCACTGACCAGCAAGATTACCCCCTACGATCCCACATGGCCCGCCCGTTTCCTGACAGACAAGCCACTCATTGCCTCGGCATTCGACGCTGAACTGATTGCTATCCACCACGTTGGAAGCACGTCTGTCCCAGGGCTGGCGGCGAAGCCCGAACTGGATGTGCTCATTGAGGTTCACGCGCATCGCAATACCTCGACGCGGGACGAGGTGTTGATGGCTTTGGGGTATGTACGGGGAAGTGATCTGTCAGAGGGCCATCATTTCTACCGGCGCAATGTGGATGGGATTCGCACGCACAAGCTCCATGTTTGTACCCGCGACCACCTGACGATCACTCAGATGCTGGGGTTCAGAGATTTGCTTAGGCGCGATGCCTCGATCCGCCAACAGTATGAAACGCTGAAGCTTCAGTTGGAGTCGAGCAATACGGGTGGGATGGCTGAGTATCTAGAGAAAAAGGCTCCTTTCATTATCGCGGCGCTGCTTCATGCCGGTATAACCACGCGTGAATGATCGGTTTTTCTGGCACACCCTTTCGTCCCGACAGTAGCGACGAAGTCACCACTTCGATTGCGGCCAGCTTGGCCGGCCGCCGGCACCGCCTGGAACAAAGCCCTCACATCAAGGAAGGACTTTCATGATCACTTGCCATCAAGGCTTGAAGCGGGCGTTTCCGGCGGGTAATTACTGATACATAAAGCTCAGGAGACTATTCACTTATCAACTGGATAACCGTCTTGCCCCTGCCGCGACCTTCGGCGACCTGTCGGAATGCGTCGTTGACCTCATCCAATGCAAACTGTTGCGGGTCCACCCGGATCGCCAGTTGCCCGGCATTGGCCAGAACGGCAGCCTCGCGCAGGATGCTTCCATGGTGTTCGCGTCCCTTGCCGGTTAGCAGCGGTGCCAGGGTAAATACGCCCGAGTAGGTGGCACTTTTGAAGGATAAAGGCGCGAGACTGTGCTGGCCCCAACCGAGGCAGCTGAGTACGTGCCCGGTATAAGGCTTTACTGCCTTGAATGACGCGTCCAACGTGCTGCCGCCGACGGTGTCATAAACGATGTCGAAACCTTCCCCGGCCGTAAATTGTTCGACATAGGCCTCTACACCCTGCGCCTGATAGTCAATTGCCGTGGCCCCCAGCGAGCGAATGAAGTCTAGACTGCCCGCGGAACCGGTGGCGTAGACTTCGGCACCGCGAGCCTTGGCCAATTGCACCGCAACTTGGCCGACGCCACCTGCGCCGCCATGAATCAGCACACGCTGACCACTACGAACATTGGCGTGATCTACCAAACCTTCCCAGGCGGTGATGAATACCAACGGCAGCGCGGCAGCCTCACGCATGCCGAGTGCATGCGGCTTAGATGCAATCAGCCTGGCATCCACGGCGATGTATTCGGCCAGGGTGCCTTGGGCGCCGCCGATTCCGCCGGCCATGCCGAAGACCTCCTGGCCAGGCGTGAAGCCATCAACTGCCTCGCCCAGTTCGACGACCGTACCGGCGAGATCCAGGCCGAGCACGGCCGGCAACTCCTGGCGGGCGTGAGCACCCGCACCGATTGCAATCTTGGTGTCGAGCGGGTTGACCCCGGCGGCGTGAATCCGCACCAAAACCTGTCCCTTACCGGGCACAGGGCGGGCGATGTGGCGCACGACCAGCGGGGTCTGGGCGGATTCGGCGATAGCGGCAAGCATGGTCTGATTCATGACGGGAACCTCTGAATGAGTGGACGCTTACAGGTTGCACCGTCTTCCTCATTCCGATAAGAAACTAAATTTGGATATTACTTATTCCCCAAAGAGGCCCAATAGCGATGGACCTGTTCGACAGCATGCGCATCTTCGTGCGCGTCGTGGAGCGCGGCTCGTTTTCCGCAGTGGCTCGGGAGCTGAACATGGGGCAGCCGGCAGTCAGCAAGCAGGTCCGTGCGTTGGAGCAGTACCTGGGCGGAGCCGTGTTCGCCCGCAGCACCCGGCACCTCGCCCTCACCGATCAAGGGCAACGCTTCTACAGCCACTGCCAGGAGATTCTCAGCCAGCTGGAGCATGCCACGCGCAGCTTCGCCAGCGGCCAGGAGCAGATCGCCGGCCCCCTGCGAATAGCCGCACCGGTCAGCTATGGGAGGCTGTGCATAGCGCCCCTGATCGGGGCTTTTCTACAGCGCCACCCCGATGTGCAGATTGACCTGCGCCTGAACGATTACAACGAAGACCTGCTCATGGAAAACATCGACCTGGCCATCCGCATTGGTGTGGTGAAGAGCGAGGGGCTGGTGGCCGTGCCCCTGGGCACCAGCACACGGCGAGTCTATGCTGCACCGGCCTATCTCGATCGCCATGGCCAGCCACGCGAGCCCGCCGAACTGGCAGGCCACAACTGCATCGCCTTCACCTTGCTTGAGCATTACGACCGCTGGCACTTCACCCATCGTGGCGAAGCACTTGAGGTTGCAATCAAAGGCAACGTCACCAGCAACAACAGCGAGGCCATTCGTGAGATGGTCCTCGGAGGCCTGGGCATCTCCCTGTCTCCGCAGTGGCTGTTTGCTGCGGACTTCGAGCAGGGTGGCGTGTGTAGCCTGCTCGACGAATACCAGACGACCGCGCTGCCGGTCAGCGCCGTGTTCAGCCGTGAGCGGCGCCGCTCGGCAAGGACGATGGCGTTCATCGATTTTCTTCGGGAGAACGTGTAGGCCACCCCGATGAGGCGCAGGACCTTGCTCATTCCCTGGCGTGCAAGTCGGTCGACCAGGCGTCACACCGTTCCCTGCTGCAGCCATTGTTTCGGGCTCGCACCCACCTTGCGGCGAAAGGTTCGGGCTAGCGCAGAAGGACTTTCGTAGCCGACCTCATCGGCGATCAGGGCAATGGGGCGCCCTTCGCGAAGGCGTTTTTGCGTCAAACTGATGCGCCAGTTCGCCAGGTAGTCCGCAGGCGTAATACCCACGATCTCGCGAAAGTGCGAAGCGAAGCTTGCCCGCGACATGCCCGAAAGATTCGCCAGTTCCGCCACGGACCAATTGCGCTGCGGCTCATCGTGGATCCCCACAAGCGCGCGAGACAGCTGAGCGTTGGCCAGACCCGCCATCATTCCCGAGGCGATGCTGCGGCTGGCGATGAGGTGGCGAAGCAGCTGAATGATCATCAGCTCGAACAAGCGATTGAGAATGACATCACGACCACACTCATCTCCAAAGGCTTCTTCGAACAGCCAGTCAAGGGTGCCATCAAGGCCTTGCAATTCGCCGAGGGGCTTGATGATGAAGTCCGGCAAAGCCAGGGTCAGCGGATTGTTGGCGCCGCCATCGAATTGCAGGGTGGCGCACACTAACTCCGCTTCATCGGCGTCGGTGGCAAGCAAGTGATGCTCCTGCGGGCGCACCGCCAGAATCAGGGTGGGTTCGGTCGCTTCACGCTTGAAGCGCAAAGTGCTCCGGCATGCGATCCCATCCGGAGCACTATTCATGTTCACTCCATGCCCATGCCATACATACCCACCTGCACAGCCGTTCTATCGCCCGCGCAACAGCACAGCGGCCCTTACCCGCTGCCTGCCGAAACTGCTCATGCGCTGAAATTCGGCATGGCTTACTGGCAGATGCTGGCAGTCCAGGATGCGTTTTTGGCGGCTGTGATCCACATCAGGATCATGCAGGTACACGAATTCGTCATCGCAACCCGTGACCAAGATCCAGTGCGGGGCTTTCAGACGAGTGAAACGGTAGCTGCTAATCAGCACCACCGGCCTGAACCCGTCTTGCAACGCTGACCGCACATCAAGGCCGGGCGCCAGCACCTGATGCACGTCGGTTTCGGCCAACGCTCCGGCAAAGCCGTCCTCGACCAATTGCATTACGTCTTTTTTCTGAGCACTGCGTACTCCATCGAGGAACAGCGATCCAGGCTGGCTGACCACCATGCACACCTCGAACCCGCGGCGCCAGGCCGCCAGTGCAAGCCCCTGCGGACTGCAACCGCCGTGCCCTGCCGTCATGAAGATGGTGGTCGCTTCTCGCCACAGTTGAATTTCCTCGCTGCGGTGCATGGCCCGCCCCCGTTCGACCGCAGCCATGGCCATCAGCAGGCAGGCCGCTCCGCAGGTGAACTCGGTCGTTTGCGCGTAGTACGGCACTTGCCGTGCAGGGGGCGGAGCACTGCGCAGGATACGCTTCTCGAAACGCAGCGCCTGGCTGTGGTCTTCGTAGTAGTTCTCAACCACAGCGAAGCGTTGATAGCCATTGCTTTCGTACAAGCTGATGGCCGCAGGGTTGTCCGCACGCACCTCCAGGCGCAGCCAGGCGCAATTACGCTCAAGCGCACTTGCCTGGGCCTGCTCCAGCAACTGCTGGCCCAACCCATGGCCGCGCCAGGCCGGGCTTACGGCAATTGAATACAGACGGGCAAGTGACGTGCCGCGATGGAACAGCAGCAGCGCGTAGCCCGCCAGATGCCCCTGTTGTTCAGCGACAATAAGGCTGGCATTGGCGCGTCGCACCATCCAGTTGAAATTACGCGGGCTCAGGCGGTCGAGGGTGAAACAGTCCTGCTCCAGGGCAACCAGCGCATCGATATCGGCCACCGATGCAAAGCGAAAATCAAAAGCCATGGCAACACCGTAATGTTTGAGTAACGAACCGGGACAGGTCGGGAAACCCGTGATTTATTGAAGGGGCGTCTTCTTCAACAGGGATCGAATACTCATGTCAGCGGTGCAAGCCAACGTGGCCGAAGTATTGGCCAAAACCGAAGTTTCCACAATAACCCTCTCCGAGGAGCCACCCAGTAAGCGGAGCGCCGGTAACCGCTTGTTGATCGTGGTGGAGCGCAAGGAAGACTGGGCCAGCTACTTTCCCAGCGAGAGCCTGATGCTGGCCCAGGATTACTTTGAACACAGCGACGACGTTGCGAGGCGTACGCAGGTAATCAACCTGTGCCGCAGCTACAAGTATCTGGGGCAAGGCTACTACTGCTCGCTGCTCGCCGAGGCACGGGGCCACAAGGTGTTCCCGTCGGTGCGAACCATCAGCGAGCTCACCCGCAAGGCGCTCTATGGCGTGGGGCTGGATGACCTGGAACGCACACTGGAGCGAGCCCTGGCCGATCACCCCTATGGCAGCACCGAGGCTTTCACCCTCACCTTGTATTTCGGGCGGACCGCCATTGAACCCCTTCAGGATATCGGTCGACAGCTGTTCGAGTCGTTCCCCTGCCCTGTCTTGCTGGTGGAGTTTCGCAGGCGTGATACCTGGCAGATTGATGGGATCAAGGCCGGCGCGCTGCACAAACTGCGGGATGAGCAGCAGTACTTGTTTGCCAACGCGCTGGATGCCTTCAACCGCCGGACGTGGCGTCAGCCCGCCTCCAAACGCCTGGCCCGGTTCGACCTGGCGATTCTGCATGACCCGGCCGAGGCGCTGCCACCGTCCAATCCTAAGGCGCTGGAGCAATTCATCGAAAACGGTAAACAGCTGGGCATCGATGTAGAGCTGATCGAAAAGAAGGACTATGCACGCCTGGCCGAATTTGACGCCTTGTTCATTCGGGAGACCACGCGGGTGGA
Organism: Pseudomonas sp. CGJS7; assembly: GCF_036961695.1. NCBI lineage: Bacteria > Pseudomonadati > Pseudomonadota > Gammaproteobacteria > Pseudomonadales > Pseudomonadaceae > Pseudomonas > Pseudomonas sp. CGJS7. The sequence continues at coordinate 90,005 of NZ_JBAMDI010000004.1, forward strand.
CGACCATACCTATCGCTTTGCCAAAAAGGCCGAAAGCGAAGGCCTGGTGGTGATCGACGACCCCTCCTCCATCCTGCGCTGCACCAACAAGGTGTACCTCGCCGATCTGCTCAAACGCCACAACCTCGGCGCACCGGCCACGGAGATCCTGTACAAGGACCGCCCGCAGGAACTCGAACTTGTGGGCCGGCGCCTCGGTTTTCCGCTGGTGTTGAAGATTCCCGACGGCTGCTTCTCGAAAGGCGTGATCAAGGTCGCCGACGCCCAGGCACTGGCCTCGGCGGCACAGGAGCTGTTCGAACACTCGGTACTGCTGCTGGCCCAGGAGTACTGCTACACCGAATACGACTGGCGTATCGGCGTACTCAACGGTGAAGCGCTTTATGCCTGCCAGTACTTCATGTCCAAGGGCCACTGGCAAATCTACAACCACAAGGCCCAGGCCGGCGAAGTCAACGGCCTGTGCCGCGCGGTCCCGGTGGAACAGGCACCGCCCGAAGTCGTAAAGCTGGCCGTCGACACTGCCAGGCTGATCGGGCAAGGGTTGTACGGTGTGGACCTGAAGCAGACCGGCGACCGTGTACTGGTGATCGAAGTCAACGACAACCCCAACCTCGATGCCGGCACCGAAGATGCCGTGCTGGGTAACGCGCTTTACCAGCGAGTGCTGCAGGCTTTCGTGCAGCGGCTTGAACGTAAACACCTCGGCCAGGCCTGGTAAACGATGATCGAATACTACCTCGCCGTAGACGGTGCCCTCCTTGAAGCCCCCGAGGAACGAGCCAGCGTCTGGTTGTGTGTCGCGCCGGACGCAACGGAGCAATCCCGGTTGTGCGATTGCCTGGGGGTCAGTGCCCAGTCGCTGGAGTCCTCCCTGGACCCGGATGAAGTGGCGCGTATCGAGATCAAGCCCGATCACCTGTTCCTGATCTGGAAGCGCCCGGAAAGCTTTGATGGCCGGGTATTCAATGTCTCGTCATTCGGCGTTGTACTCAGCGAAAAGCGCCTGGTGGTGATCTGCGCCGCCAACTCGCTACTCGCCGGAGTAGACCGGCAGGCCGGCATGAGTACCCCACTGGATGTGCTGATGGCGATGCTGGCTGAGAGCGTGCATCACTACCTGGGCCACCTGCGGGTGGTAAAGCAGGTGGCCCGCGAAATCCAGCTGCAGTTCGATCGGTCCATGGACAACCAGCACCTGGTGCAGATGTACAGCCTGAGCGAAAGCCTGGTGTATTACGTCAACGCCATTCAAAGCAATGGCGCCGTGCTAGCCCTGCTGCGCAGCCATGGCCAGAAACACGGCTTCGGGCCCGAGCAACTGGAAGTGCTGAATGACCTGATCATCGAAAACGAGCAAAGCTACCAGCAGGCGAAGATCCATGCCCAGGTCTTTACCAACCTGATCGAGGCCCGCGGCAACCTGGCCAACAACGGCATGAACCACGCGCTGCGCAACCTGACCATGATCAATGTGGTGTTCCTGCCCTTGAACCTGCTCGCCAGCATCGGCGGCATGTCGGAGTTCAGCATGATGACCGCCGGCATGCCCTGGTGGTTGACGTTCCCCGCGCTGCTGCTGGCCATGGCGGTACTTGGCGGGGCCATGGCCGTGGCTTTACGGCGTATGGCATGACCCGCCGTGCCAAGAAATAGTGTCAACGTGTACCCATCAACCCGCAGGACGAGACCATGGAAAATTCGGACATCGGATTATTTATGCTGGCGCTGATTGCAATTACAGGCACCCTGATAAGTCTGTTTGAACACCGCGCCGCACGCTCAGAAGAACCCAGCATCAAGCAGCCGGCAACCAAAGTTCAGCGGCGTCCTTGAACGTGGAATGGCGACCCACTCGCAAACTGGCGCCAACGTCCTCGAGAACAGCCATCCACATCGGTCGAGGTAACAGTGCCCCAGGGCGGGTCGCATTGCCTGGCCTGCCTCAGGGACAGGGCGCAACGGCAGATGACACCGGGTCAAGGAAGATCAGTTGCAAGGGCTCCGCCAACAGCTGTTCGGCCTGCTCGGCAAACCGCTGGAAGTGAGCGGTGGTCAAGTGCGCGTCCAGGGCCTGCTGATGGTCGAACGCCTCGCGCATGTAGAACGTCCCAGGCTCGTCGCTGCGTTCGAACAACATGTAGTCGCGGTTGCCGGGCTCCGCCCGAGTCGGTTCGATCAATGCCAGCAAGGCCGCTTTCAGCTTTGGTGCCTGGCCTGGCTTGGCCTTGAGGATGGCGAGGGAAACGAGGGGGTAGTCTTGTCGGTTCACATCAAGCTCCTGGTCAGTGGCAAAGAGCAGGCGCGGTACTGCCTGCTTCAATGTGTGCATGAGTTTCACCGGGCGTAGCGCCGGGAATGTGCGCGGCGCGGAGAAACACGGTTCGTTCAAGCATGCTCATGGCAGACCGGATCAACCGGTCCGCCGTTGTCTGTCAAACAGGTTTCAGAAGCCTTCCAGGACGATCTTGCCGCGCGCCTTGCCACTCTCGACCAGCGCATGGGCACGGCGCATGTTGGCGGCATTGATGGCGCCGAAATGCTCGCCCAAGGTGGTACGCAGGATGCCTTGATCGATCAGCCCGGCCACGCGCTCGAGCAGCTCGTGCTGGCGCACCATGTCGTCGGTTTCGTAAAGCGAGCGGGTGAACATCAGCTCCCAGTGCAGCGACAGCGACTTGCGCTTGAGCGGCATGACGTCCAGGGTCTGCGGGTCGTCGATCACGCCCAGGCGACCTTGGGGGCGCAGCACTTCAACCAGTTGCGCAAAGTGCTGATCAGTATGGGTGAGGCTGGCGACATGGCTGACCGACTCGATCCCCAGGGCCTGCAGCTGCCCTTGCAGCGGCGCACTGTGATCGATGACGTGATGGGCGCCCAGTTCGCGTACCCAGTTGCTGGTCTCGGCGCGGGAGGCCGTGCCGATAACCGTCAGGCGGGTCAGTTGCCGGGCCAACTGCACCAGCATCGAACCGACGCCGCCGGCAGCGCCAACGATCAGCAGGGCATCGCCCTCCCCGCCGCCCTCCGCGATACCCAGGCGATCGAACAGCAGTTCCCAGGCGGTGATGGCCGTCAGCGGCAGCGCGGCTGCCTGCGCCGCACCCAGGCTGCGCGGTTGATGCCCGACGATGCGTTCGTCAACCAGGTGATATTCACTGTAGCTGCCGGGCCTGGCGATGGAACCGGCGTAGTACACCTGGTCTCCGGGCTTGAACAGGGTCACCTGACGCCCGACTTCGCGGACGATACCGGCCGCGTCCCAGCCGAGTATTTTCGGCTCTCCCGTGAAAGTTCCCGCGCGTACCTTAGTGTCTACGGGGTTGACCGACACGGCTTTGACCTCGACCAGAAGGTCCCTGGGCCCAGGGCTGGGCTTGGGCATGAAGATGTCCTGGAGAGACGCAGGGTCTTCGATAGGCAAGCCTTTTCGGATGAAACTGATCGCTTTCATAGGCACTCACTGCTGAATGTGGTTTGATTTGGCATCGAGTCTGGCGTGCCAGGCGTCCGGGAAAAACGGGCCCTGCCCGTCAACACTTTCATTGCAGGAGTGATAATGATCCGTCTCGACGACCTGGGTATCTTCGTTCGCAGCGCTGCGCTGGGCAGCTTTACCGCGGCGGCCCACGAGGCCGACCTGCTACCTGGCCAGGCAGCCGAGGCAGTCAAGCGCCTGGAGCGTGAACTGGATGTGCGATTGTTTGCCCGCACCACGCGCAGCTTGCGCCTGACAGCCGAAGGCGAGCAGTACCTGCCCTCGGCCCTTGTCGCCCTGGAAGCCCTCAGGCACGGGCGCGACAACCTGCGTCAGGAAAGCGCCCAGCTCAGCGGAACCTTGCAGGTGGCTGCACCCTCCGATCTGGGCCGCAACGTGCTGTTGCCCTGGCTCACGGCGTTTCGCCGAGAGCATCCACAGTTGAACCTGCGCTTGTTTCTCTCCGACCAGATCGCCGATCTTTTTCGCGATCCGGTAGATATCGCCATCCGCTATGGCCTGAACGCCGAAGCCAACTATATAGCCCTGCCACTAGCACCTTGGAACCGCAAGGTGCTGGTGGCCTCGCCCGAGTACCTGGCGCGGCAAGGCACCGTCCAAGCCCCCGAAGATCTGCTCGAACACCAGTGCCTGCTGTACATGCAGCAGGGGCGGGTCTACGACAAGTGGCAACTGGGAACGCAGACCGTCCAAGTGCGTGGCGCCCTGCTCTGCGACGACGCCGATATCGCCCGGCGCTGGGCCGTGGCCGGCGAAGGGATAACCTACAAGTCCTGGCTGGATGTGAGCGACGATGTGCTGGCGGGAAGACTTGTCGTGCTCATGCAGGATCACCCCGGGCCCGCCATGCCACTGAGCCTGGTGTGCCCGCACCGCAAGCAGTTGTCGCCTGCGGTAAGGCACCTGCACGCCTGGTTGTCCAGCCGCTTCGCCGAACTGGAGCGCGACTGATCAGCGCGAAGCCAACCACTCTGATCGAACGCACGCCGGCGCCCCGCTTGCACGCAATCGAATAATTTCAAGAGCTGCTTGACCAGGGAGAACGATCGTTCTACTCTGACTACATGGATAAGCCAATGACCGATACACGCGAAAAAATCCTGGCGACTGCCGAGAAGCTTATTTACGAGAACGGGATTCACGCCACGGGCATGGACCTCTTGGTAAAGACCTCGGGCGTCGCCCGTAAAAGTATTTATCGCTATTTTGCGAATAAAGACGACGTAGCAGCGGCGGCACTCAATGCACGCGATATACGCTGGATGACGTGGTTCAGAAGTGAATGCGAAAAAGCGCAAACGCCAGAGGCACGCATCCTTGGCATTTTTGATGCCCTCAAAAGTTGGTTCGAGTCAGAGGGTTTTCGCGGATGTGCTTTTATCAACACCGCCGGAGAGGTGGGTGACGCAGACGATCCTGTTCGACAGATCGCAAAACTGCATAAACAAAAGCTGCTGGACTACACGCTAGAACTGACCAGCGAATTAGGTGTTAACGATCCGACTGGCTTGGCCAAGCAACTTCTTTTGATTATAGAGGGCACGATAACCGTGGCCCACGTCATGGGTGATCACACCGCGCTCGACAGTGCACGAGAAATCGCAAAGGTTTTGCTCAAGGACGTGCAGCGCGCAAGCGCTTGAAGTTAAAGAAATACCCACTCAACTGAACCATCCAAAAGATTGGAGGCACCACCATGTCCAACGAACACACTCGTCCGCCACTTCCTCCTTTCACTCGCGAATCGGCGATTGAAAAGGTCCGACTCGCTGAGGATGGTTGGAATACCCGCGAACCCGAAAAGATTGCCCTGGCCTATACGGTGGACACCCAATGGCGTAACCGTGCCGAGTTTGCAAACAACCGTGAAGAAGCACGGGACTTCCTAACTCGCAAGTGGAAGAAAGAACTGGACTACCGCTTGATCAAAGAGCTCTGGGCCTTCACCGACAACCGCATCGCCGTCCGTTACGCCTACGAGTGGCACGACGATTCGGGCAACTGGTTCCGCTCCTATGGCAACGAAAACTGGGAGTTTGAAGCCGATGGCTTGATGCACCGCCGTTTCGCCTGCATCAACGACATGCCCATCAAGGAAAGCGAGCGCAAGTTCCACTGGCCACTGGGTCGCCGTCCGGATGATCACCCAGGGCTGACTGAACTGGGCCTGTAAGTCAGGTTAAACCTGATCCTTTACATAGGGGGTCAGGTTTTTTGTTTGAGGGGCACAGAGCATGGCCAAGCGCAGGTTTCAATTCTCACCCCCTACTGCGCGGTAACAACGAATGCGGCGCCACGCCAAACGCCTTGCGAAACGCATGGCTAAAATGCGAAAAGTCTGAAAAACCAAACTCCAAGGCCGCCTGCGAAACACTCTTTACCTGCCCACACTCAATCGCCGCGCGGCTAGCATTCAGCCGCTCCCTCCAGATCTCGGCAACCGGTGACTTCTGATGCCGGGCAAACGCCCGTGTCACCGTCCGTGTCGACACGTGATGTGCCAGGGCGATCGACTCGATCGACAGCTCCGGCTCAGTCAAATGGCGTTGAATGTAATTCATGATTCGCCCATAAAGATCCAGCTCCCGATGGGTAGTCTTCAGGTCCTGCAACTCAAGGCTGAGCACCATCAGGTCGATGATAGTGTTGGAGTACCGTCGGGAGACGCCTTCGTCCTGCAACAACGGCGCAGAACTGGCCGCCTGGCCAATCATCTGCCGCAACGGGATCACTCCGGGGCGCCCCTCTTCCAGCACCAGCGCGGTGATGTCAGCGATGTGCGGGACACGCTGTGCGAGCAACGGCCGGGGGATGCGGATAAGGTGGTTTTCGGTACCACCCAGGCTGAATCGAAACGGTTGGGTTGCGTCGTAAAGAAACACATTGCCAGCCGTGAGCCTGGCCTTGCGGTTGTGTTGTTCAATTTCGCCGTAACCGTCGAGGGTGACTCCCAACCATATGTCTTCGGCGGGGTCGCTGCGCAGGTGTTGCTCGGAGCGCACCCAGTGGTGCAGCGGCGACGACAGCGTCGTGACATCCAACGGGCCGATGCCGTTGACCTGCAGCGCACCCTCGAAGTTGCTCTGCGAGGAGGGTTTGCTGTCTGCCGACAAACAATGGCGGCAGACCACCTCCCGCCAGTAATCAAAGCGACGGGATGGCGAAACGGCAAGGGTCGAATAGTGGTTGGTCTCAGCCATGATGGCGCTCACCTTCATGTGGCAACTTGAAAAAGGGGCACTGTTACAAAGGTTCGCATAGGCAATATTCACGCCAGCGGTATCCGCTGGCACAGGCTGCAGCCCTCACAGCCTTCGTCCTCATAGTGCCAACTGGCGCTTTCCAAAAGCACCAATATTGCTCCCCATTTCAGGGCAAAAACGCAGCTTTTCTCTGGCCGCTGCACCATCGCGGTTCGTGCTCAAGCGGGTGTTACGGCGCTGTCGTTTCCAACCAAACGATTGTCCTTGCGAACAAAGCGACGTTGCCCAGTCCTCCCTAACTTTGACCTCACGTTGTTTCCAGCAACTGCGCTGATGAGGTAGCCCATGCAATTACAACAACAGCGAATCGCCGACGAGTTCAGGTGGCTGTATAGGCACGACCTGGCGCCCGAAGAGTTTTTATCGTGGGTGCTCGAGTGGGCCGCGTGTGCACTGCGCGCCCGGCTGGCGAACGCACCAGGCAATGCTGAGCGTGTTCTGAACATAAAATAACAAGGAGCCTGTGATGGAATCTGCAATCGACAAACACCTCATGTGCCCGCGCACGTTATCGCGCCGGGTGCCTGATGATTACCAGCCGCCCTTCCCTATGTGGGTCGGCCGCGCTGATGAGCAGCTGACGCAAGTCGTGATGGCCTATCTGGGGGTGCAGTACCAGGGTGATGGTCAGCGTGAGCAGGCCTTGCAGGCGATGCGCGAGATTCTCGACAGCTTTGGCTTGAACGACGGCCCGCTGACTCACGACCTGACGCACCACACCGACAGCAGCGGCTACGACAACCTGATGATCGTCGGCTACTGGAAAGATACCGGCGCTTACTGCCGCTGGTTACGCTCGCCTGAGGTGGATGGCTGGTGGAGTTCGCCGCAACGCCTGAATGATGGCCTTGGTTACTACCGCGAAATCACCGCGCCCCGGGCCGAGCAGTTCGAGACGCTGTATGCATTCCAGAGCGATTTGCCCGGGGTCGGGGCGATCATGGACAACACCAGTGGCGAGATCGAGGAGCACGGTTACTGGGGCTCGATGCGCGACCGTTTCCCGGTGTCGCAAACGGACTGGATGAAGCCGAACGGCGAACTGCGAGTCGTGGCTGGCGACCCGGCCAAAGGCGGTCGGGTGGTGGTGATCGGCCATGACAATATTGCCTTGATTCGCTCGGGCCAGGACTGGGCAGCGGCAGAAGCGGCTGAGCGCTCGCTGTACCTGGATGAAATCTTGCCGACCTTGCAGGATGGTATGGATTTTCTGCGCGATAACGGCCAGCCGCTGGGCTGTTACAGCAATCGCTTTGTACGCAATATCGACGCGAACGGCAATTTGCTCGACATGAGTTACAACATCGGCCACTGGCGTTCATTGGAGAAACTCGAACGCTGGGCGGAATCGCACCCCACTCATCTGCGTATTTTCGTCACCTTCTTTCGGGTAGCGGCAGGGCTCGAGAAGTTGCGGCTCTATCACGAAGTGTCCGTGTCGGATGCAAGCAGCCAGGTGTTCGAATACATCAACTGCCACCCACACACCGGCATGTTGCGCGACGCAAAAGTCAGTTCCAACTAGCCCCAACTCCACGTTTAGCCCCGCACCTGCCGTCCCTGCGGCAGTGGGGCTCTTTTTGCCCAGAATAAAGGACCTCTGTCCATGAAACAGCTCCGTTACCTGATGCTCGCGGCAGCCGTGCCAAGCGTGTGTGCGCAAGCGTTCGAAGTTGATCCGGGTGATTATGAAGCGCTGCCGGTGGGTGCAACGATCAGTGTGGTCTATTACCAGCATTCCACCACCGACAGCGCTTACGCCAACGGCCACAAAGTCAGCTCCGATTTCAACCTGACCTCCAACGTCGGCATCCTGAGGCTGCTGCACGTCTATCAATTGACTGAACGACTGACCCTGGAGCCGCAATTTCTGCTGCCGTTCGGCCGCGTATCGAGCAGCGGCGATGCCTCGGCCCTGGGCGACACCAGCGGCGTTGGCGACCTCACCCTGACGGCACCGCTCAAGTACCGCTTGAACGAGGCCAACGACATCCTTGGCGCCACCGTTTACCTTACCGCCCCCACTGGCAATTACGACCGCGACGACGCGCTCAACCTTGGCGAGAACCGCTGGAAGGTCGATCTGCAGGCCGCCTACGTCAAACATGTGGGCGAAAAATGGGCTGTCGACCTGGTCGGTGATGCCATCTGGTACAGCGACAACGACGACTTCGGCTCCAGCTCTGCGCGCCGTGAACAGGAGGTTTCCTACGGGGCGCAACTGATGGGGCGCTACATCGTCGACCCAGGCACTTCACTGGCAGTTGGCCTCGGTCACGCCTGGGGCGGGGAAAACCAGATTGACGGAATAGCGCAGGACGACCGCGCCGAAACCACCAACTTGCGCGTCACCGCGAACAAGTTCTTCACCGCCAAGGACCAGCTGCAGGTGCAACTGGGCCGTGACCTCGCGGTAGAAAACGGCCCCAAGGAAAACTTCCGCCTGAACCTCAGGTACGTGCGGGTCTTTTAACCCAAGGCCCGTTGGCACCAGCAAGCCCCCCAGCAGATACGGAGCACCAGAACATGACTGATCAACAGGCAACCCCTGAACAGCAACCTTCGTTGTATACCCGCCTCGGCGGCTATGACGCTATCTACCAGTTCGCCGGCGCGGTACTGCGCAAGACCATGGCCCACCCGGCGATCGGTCATATCTGGGCACACATGTCCGAGTCGACCTTCCAGAAGGAACACATCAACTTCGTCGACTTCCTCTCGCAACACTGGGGTGGCAGCGCCAAGTACCGCGGCCGGGACATGGTTACCGCACACCGCGGCATGGGGCTTACCGAGGTTCATTGGCAAGCCACGCTGGATTGCCTGGAGGAATGCTACAACGACTACAACCTGTCACCGGAACTGCGCAAGGAGGTCAACGACTTCCTGGTCAAGTTCAAACCCGCCGTGATCGGCAGCCCCTCCTACCGCGATGTGGTGTTGGCCAACCCCACGATGGACCCGGCCAAAGGCATGAAAAGCGTCGGCGTAGTGTGGCCCGCACGCACCGATTCGGCTGAGCAGGCAGCCGTGCCCAAGCTGGAGCCGTAAGCCCACCCGGCCACATTCAGGACGCACTCCACTTGGCGCAACGCAGTCCTGCTCAACAAAGCGACTGTCCTGCTCAGCCAAGTACCGCTCGCGCGCTGGCGCTAGCTTGTTACCAGGCCCAGCCGCGGCGAGCCTCTCGAACAGTCATTTACCGGCCCCTGCGGCCTGCCACCGGAAACAGGACACCCCATGGCCATCATCCGCCCGACGCTCGAACAGTTGCAGTCCCTCGCCAGCCGCCTGCACATGCAGCTGACCCCCGAACAAGCCAGCGAATACCTGGCGCTCATGCAGGCAAGCCTCGACGCCTATGACCTGATCGACGAACTGCCGGACTTCATCCCCTTGGTGCGCTACGAGCGCACTGCGGGTTACCGCCCCTCCAGCCGGGAGAACCCGTTGAACGCCTGGTACTACCGTACCGAAGTGATGGGCGCCAGCACCGGCAAACTGCTCGGCAAAACAGTCGCACTCAAGGACAACATCTCGCTGGCGGGCGTGCCGATGATGAACGGTGCCGCGCCACTGGCCGGTTTTGTACCGTCATTCGATGCCACTGTAGTTACGCGTTTGCTCGACGCCGGGGTGACCATCCTCGGCAAGGCCACTTGCGAGCACTACTGCCTGTCCGGCGCCAGCCACACCTCGGACCCGGCCCCCGTGCACAACCCATTGCGCCCTGGTTTCAGCACCGGCGGTTCGTCGTCGGGCAGCGCCGCGCTGGTTGCGGCGGGCGAAGTTGACCTGGCGGTGGGCGGCGATCAGGGCGGTTCGGCGCGTATTCCCGCAGCGTGGTGCGGCATCTATGGCATGAAGCCGACTTTCGGGCTGGTGCCGTACACCGGGGTGATGGCGATCGAGGCCACCTTCGACCATGTCGGCCCGATGACCAGCAACGTGCGCGACAACGCGCTCATGCTCGAAGTCATGGCCGGTGCCGACGGGCTTGACCCACGCCAAGGCGTGCCCGAAGTCGATACCTATGGCAACTACCTCGAGCGCGGTGTACGCGGGCTGCGTATCGGCATCCTCCAGCAAGGTTTCCAGCTCGCTAACCTTGATCAGCGCGTTGGCGACAAGGTGCGCAGCGCCATCGCCCGCTTCGAGGCGTTGGGCGCAGTGGTCGAGGAAGTATCGGTTCCCGAGCATACGCTGGCCGGCTCGCTATGGAGCCCGATCGGCTGCGAAGGCCTGACCATGCAGATGATGCACGGCAACGGCGCGGGCTTTAACTGGAAGGGCCTGTACGACGTCGCCTTGCTCGACAAGCAGGCCGGCTGGCGGACCCAGGCCGACGCCCTGTCGCCCTCGCTCAAGCTGTGCATGCTGGTTGGCAAGTTTGGCCTGGAACACTACCACGGCCGTTACTACGCGAAGGCGCAGAACATCGCCCGTTTCGCGCGCGCCGGCTACGACAAGGCGCTGGAGCGCTACGACCTGCTGGTAATGCCAACCGTGCCCATCATCGCCCAGCCGCTGCCAGCGCCAGGTTGCTCGATCACCGAGAGTGTCTCGCGCGCGCTGGAGATGCTCGGCAATACCGCCGCACAAGACATCACCGGTCACCCGGCCATGTCCATCCCTTGCGGCCTGGTCGACGGCCTGCCGGTGGGGCTGATGCTGGTCGGCAAGCACTATGCCGAAGGCACGATCTATCAGGCCGCGGCAGCGTTCGAGGCCGCGGTGGACTGGCGCACGCTGTGACCCAGGCAGCAGGCGCTGCGCCCCTGAAAAAATACCGCTGGCACAACAACAGATTTCAACAACCGTGTTGGACGAGAGGAGTAATCCCATGACGGCAACTTCAACCCCTGGTGAGCGCGCGCGCGCATTGTTTGCAGTGCTCAAGCGCAAAGACCTCATCCCCGAGGGCTACATTGAACAGCTCACCCAGCTGATGGAACACGGCTGGAGCCCGGAAAACGGCGCGCGCATCGTCGCCAAGGCCTGGGTCGATCCGCAGTTTCGCGAGCTGCTGCTCAAGGACGGTACGGCCGCCTGCGCCCAGTTCGGCTTCACCGGCCCACAGGGCGAATACATCGTCGCCCTGGAAGACACCCCGCAGTTGAAAAACGTGATCGTCTGCAGCCTGTGCTCCTGCACGAACTGGCCGGTGCTGGGCCTGCCACCTGAGTGGTACAAGGGCTTCGAGTTCCGTGCGCGGTTGGTCCGGGAGGGGCGCACGGTATTGCGCGAGCTGGGCACTGAGTTGCCCGGCGACATGGTGGTCAAGGTCTGGGACACCAGCGCTGAAAGCCGCTACCTGGTGCTGCCGCAACGACCAGCGGGCTCAGAGCATATGAACGAAGAGCAGTTGCGGCAACTGGTGACCAAGGATGTGCTGATCGGCGTCGCCCTGCCCCGCGTTGGCTGAGCAAGGCCGCCCAACCCCATTCAACTTCCGGAGTGTTCAATATGGATGGCTTTCACGATCTCGGCGGTTTCCAGGGCTTTGGCAAAGTGCCCCACCGCATCAACAGCCTGAGCTACAAGCAGGTGTTCAAGCAGGACTGGGAACACCTTGCCTACAGCCTGATGTTCATTGGCGTCGACCACCTGAACAAGTTCAGCGTCGACGAGATACGTCATGCCGTCGAACGCATTGACGTGCGCCAGCACGTCGGCACCGAATACTACGAGCGTTATGTGATCGCCACTGCCACGCTGCTGGTCGAAACAGGCGTCATCACACAGGCCGAACTGAATGAAGCACTCGGCTCGCACTTCAAGCTGGCCAACCCCGCCCATGCGCAAGGGCGTGCTGCAATTACCGGGCGAGCGCCTTTTGAAGTGGGCGACCGGGTCATCGTACGCGATGAATACGTGGCCGGGCATGTGCGCATGCCTGCATATGTGCGCGGCAAGCAAGGCGTAGTGCTGCACCGGACCACTGAACAGTGGCCGTTTCCGGACGCGATTGGCCATGGCGACCAGAGCGCTGCGCATCAACCGACCTACCATGTCGAGTTCCGCGTGCGGGACCTGTGGGGCGATGCCGCGGACGACGGCCTGGTGGTGGTAGACCTGTTCGAAAGCTATCTGGACAAGGTCGAAAGCCCGCGAGTGGTGCGCGCATGATTGCCGGCGCCCAGGCAGGCCGGCTGCCGGTGACGGTCCTTTCAGGCTTCCTCGGCGCAGGCAAGACCACCCTGCTCAACCACATCCTGCGCAACCGCCAGGGCCTGAAGGTGGCGGTTATCGTCAATGACATGAGCGAGGTCAACATCGATGCCGCCCAGGTCCAGCGCGACGTTGCGCTGTATCGTGGCCAGGATGAACTGATAGAGATGAGCAACGGCTGTATCTGCTGCACCCTGCGCGCCGACCTGCTTGAGCAGATCAGCGCGCTGGCGCGCCAGCAGCGTTTCGATTACCTGTTGATCGAGTCCACCGGGATTTCCGAGCCGATGCCAGTCGCCGAGACCTTTGCCTTTCTCGACGCCAACGGTTTCAGCCTCAGCGAACTGGCGCGGCTGGATACGCTGGTGACGGTGGTCGATGCCAGCCAGTTCATGGCCATGCTCGACTCACCCGAAACCGTCGCGCGGGCCGACGTCGCCACGGATGACAGCAGGCGCCCGCTGGCCGATCTGCTGATCGAGCAGGTCGAGTATGCCAACGTGATTCTGGTCAACAAACGCGACCTGGTCGATGAGGCGCAGTACCAGGCCCTGCTGGCAGTTCTCGCCGGGCTCAATCCAGGCGCACAGATCCTGCCGATGGTGGCCGGCAACGTCGCGCTGTCGAGCATCCTCGGCACCCAGCTGTTCGATTTGCCCAGCCTTGCCGCAGCGCCCGGCTGGATGAAACAGATGGACGCGCACGACGCCCCGGCCGGCGAGTCGCAGACCTATGGCGTGACGTCATGGGTGTACCGAGCGCGCGCCCCGTTCCATCCGCAACGCTTGCTTGATTTTCTCGCCCGGCCCTGGCGCAACGGCCGTCTTCTGCGCAGCAAAGGTTATTTCTGGCTTGCCAGCCGCCACCGCGAAATCGGCTTGCTGGTACACAGCGGCCAGCAGTTTCAATGGGACTACGTTGGCCATTGGTGGAACTTCATCGACCCGTCACAGTGGCCGCAGGACAAGTATCGCTTGCAGGGCATCATGGCCAAGTGGGACAGCATCGTCGGCGATTGCCGTCAGGAGCTGGTGTTCATTGGCCAGGACCTGGATACCCAGACACTGCAACGCGAACTCGACCATTGCCTGTTGAGTGCAGAAGAAATCGCCATCGGTCCGTTGGCCTGGGCAAGGTTGCCGGGGGCCAGCGCGTTCGACAACCGGGCCTTGTCGGCCAGCAAGACGCAGTCATTACCGGCTGATGCCATTTTCTAGTTGGAGGTGCGGAGTACGTCTCGCCGAAAGTCGGCAACCGTTTTGCAGTGGCGAGACAACCGGCCCCGTTAACCCCATCAGCTCGACATTGCGCTCTGCCTGGCTGTTCATCTATTGGGCATACTTCCTGGCCCCATAAACACAGATGACAGCCCCCAGCGTCACGAGCAGCATCGTCAAGCTGACATGCTCGTGCAGAAGCAACGCTGCCAGCCCAAGCCCCATGAACGGCTGAAAGAGTTGCAATTGGCCCACTGCCGCAATCCCCCCCTGGACGAGCCCTCGGTACCAGAACACAAACCCGATCAGCATGCTGAACAGTGAAACGTAGCCAAAGCTGAACCACGCAGGGGCACTTACCCTGGCAAAGTCATCAGGGGCTGGAAGATTGACTACCGTCAGCAGCAGCATGAACGGCAACGCTACCAGCAACGCCCAGCTGATCACCTGCCAACCACCCAATGTCCGCGAGAGGCGCGCTCCTTCGGCATAGCCCAACCCACAGACCACAACCGCAGCCAACATCAGCAGATCGCCCACCGCCGACGCCTCGCCTCCGTTCATCAACGCATAGCCAGCGACCAACCCGGCACCTGTCAACGAGAACAGCCAGAACAATGGCCGAGGTCGTTCACCGCCCCGCAAAACCGCAAATCCTGCGGTACACAATGGCAGGAGCCCGACAAAGACAATGGAGTGAGCAGAGCTTATGTGCTGAAGGGCAAATGCTGTCAGTAGCGGGAAACCGATAACAACGCCGAGCGCTGTTACGGCCAAAGGCGACAGATCCCGCCGTTTGGGTCGAGGCTGGCGTAGCACGATCAGAAAAAGCGCGCCCAGCATGGCGGCAATTGTTGCCCGGGCACAGGTGAGAAACGTCGGTTCGAAGTCGGCCACTGCCACTCGGGTTGCCGGCAACGAACCCGCAAAAATGGCGACGCCTATGAAACCGTTGATCCACCCGGTTGCTGATTTTTCCATCGGTAAGTCCTCGATAAGCCAAGGCTCAGTACATCACCGACAGGCTCACCCAGACCATGTACAATCCAATACACTTAAACCAAACTGTTATGCATATGAATCCAGCACAGTTGAGGGTGCGATGAAACGGGACGGAACGCGAATTCGAACTGTCATGGGTGAAATCCAGTCGCGGATAGCCTCTCGAACCTACACACCAGGTGCGAGAATTCCCTCGGTGCGTGCGATGGCTCAGACCATGCAGGTGTCGGTTTCTACGGTGCTTGAGGCCTATGAAAGGTTGATGGCTGAGGGTGTACTCAATTCTCGTCCTGGCTCCGGCTTTTACGTAGCCGGGCCAGTGGCGCCCTTGGTACTCACCGAACTCGGCCCAAGGCTTGATCGTGAAGTGGACCCGCTGTGGATCTCGCGCCAGTCTCTTGACACCGCTAGCGATGCATTGAAACCAGGGTGCGGGTGGCTACCTGCCTCGTGGATGTTCGATGCCGGCTTGCGCAAAGCGCTTCGCACCGTTGCCCGTTCCGACACGTCGAAACTGACGGAGTATGCCTCGCCACTTGGGCATCTGCCGCTCAGGCAATTCTTGTCACGGAAGCTGACAGGCATCGGGATCGAAGCCCCACTTGAACAGATCATGCTCACTGAGTCCGGCACCCACGCCATCGACCTGATCTGCCGTTTTCTGCTGGAGCCGGGGGACACTGTGCTGGTCGACGACCCCTGCTATTTCAATTTTCACGCACTGCTGAAAGCGCACAGGGTGAATATCGTAGGGGTTCCCTACACCGCGACGGGCCCGGACATCGATGCTTTTGGCGCTGCCCTGCTCGCGCATTCTCCCCGGTTGTACATAACCAATTCAGGCATCCACAACCCGACCGGCGCCACCCTGTCTCCGGTCACGGCACACAGGTTGCTGAAGCTGGCCGACACCTCCAGCCTGGTGATCGTAGAGGACGACATCTTCGGGGATTTCGAGAATGCACCAGCGCCACGGCTGTCTGCCTTCGATGGCCTCTCTCGTGTCATCCAGATAGGTAGCTTTTCAAAGACCATCTCTGCTTCGATTAGATGCGGCTACATCGCGGCTCGCAGTGACTGGATCGAGAGCCTGGTCGATCTCAAGATTGCGACCACATTCGGGGGTGGCCGCCTGGCCGCGGACATCATCCATCTGGCGATTACCGATAGCGGGTACCGGAAACACATGGAAAGTGTTCGCCTCAGGCTGGCCGAGGCTATGGACAGAACGGTAGCGAGGCTTCAAGCCATTGGTATCAAGCCCTGGATAACGCCCCAGTCAGGCATGTACGTCTGGTGCCAACTTCCTCAAGGCAAGGATGCAGCAACGCTGGCTCGGGCTTGCTTGAATGAAGGTGTAGTACTGGCGCCCGGAAATGCGTTCAGCCAGTCGATGGCTGCGGGTGACTTCCTCCGTTTCAATGTCGCCCAATCGGCTGATGCCAAAATTTACGAAGTATTGAAACGGACACTGAGCGCTTAGTGGCGAAACTTCCTGTTTAACCACGTCAGCTCATTCCGCCCACCCACGATGAACGCCCTGTTTCGAGGAGGCGACGCTGTCGCTTCCTCGAAAAGGGACAAAGTGTTTCAGCTAGTGCAATGAGGGCGACATCAGCACAAATCAGGACACCCAGGATTCCACTTCTTCTGCCCCGTACTGGGCTTTCCATTCCTTGAGCAGCTTGTGGTTGCCACCCTTGGTCTCGATGACCTCTCCATTATGCGGGTTCTTGTACTGCTTCACTTGCCGAGCACGGCGTGGGGCTTTCTCTGTAGCCGCAGGAGCTGCGGACCGGCGACTGGCCTGAGGATCCAGGATGTTGATGATATCGCGCAGGCTGTAACCGTATTTGCTTAGCAGGTCACGCAGCTTGGTCTCGAACTCGATCTCTTTCTGAAGCTCACCGCTGCTTTTCATGGCTTCCAGTTCGGCCAACTGGGCCGCCAACTTCTGTTCAAGCTGTCTAAACTCTGCCAAACGCGACATGTGCATACTCCTGAATACGTGGATGCTGTTTAGAGAATCCTAACGCAGTTCAAGTTCAAACCAAAATTAAAAATCAGCGGCAAAGATCTACCGTCAGCTCGACGACATTGGGTATATCTCCTTCTTGGCGCTGTATGAAATACCTTGATACTCGGTAAGGCCGCGTTGAAAACAGCCCCGGAATGCTCAATTACAACCCGTAAACTCCGCTTCCTCGGCTGTTTTCGCCTTGCCTGAACTTCGTCTCAACGCTGTTCATACAGACACTAGAACTCCACCTTCCCCCGCCCCGCCTTGACAGTGCTCCGCCTGGCTTTTCCTTCGAGGCGGCGGGTCTTCGAGCCGAGGGTCGGCTTGGTGGGGCGGCGTTTCTTTTCGGTCTTGCCTGCGGTGATGATCAACTCGGCAAGACGCG
Organism: Pseudomonas sp. CGJS7; assembly: GCF_036961695.1. Lineage (NCBI taxonomy): Bacteria > Pseudomonadati > Pseudomonadota > Gammaproteobacteria > Pseudomonadales > Pseudomonadaceae > Pseudomonas > Pseudomonas sp. CGJS7. Next base: position 107,562 of record NZ_JBAMDI010000004.1, read on the forward strand.
CCAATGCGTCAACACGGTTTTGCTCCTGAGTGCGGTACTGCTGGCCCTTGATGATCAACACGCCGTCGCCGGTGATGCGACTGTCACGCAGCGCCAGCAGCCGCGCCTTGTAAAACTCGGGCAACGATGAGGCCGGGATGTCGAAGCGCAGGTGTACCGCGCTGGACACTTTGTTGACATTCTGCCCACCCGCGCCTTGCGCGCGGATGTATGTGAGTTCGATTTCGGCATCTGGCAGATGCACGTTATTGGAGATAGTCAGCATGATAGGGCCCTTGTCATTGCCCATTATCACAGACTGCGCCGCTCCCCCATAGCACAATGCAGGGTTCTTTGAATCAGTGCGCAAGCCGACCCAAGCGAGCACTCCCCTCGTCGGGGCCGTGCACTTCATGCCAGCCAGAGCTAGAACGCGTGCGCCATCACAGCGTTGCGCTCTGCTTTACCGGCAGTTGTACACGAAACGTTGTTCCCACTCCGACCTGGCTTGATACGGTTATCTCCCCACCGTGTTTCTTTACAATGCCATAGGAAAGGGACAGGCCTAGCCCTGTACCTTGGCCGACGGGCTTGGTGGTGAAAAAAGGATCGAAGATTTTCTTGATGTTCTCCGGTGCTATCCCCGCGCCTGTGTCTGCAACTTCGATGCACACCCAGGCGCCTTGATGAGCAGTGCCCAATGTGATGGTGCCCCGCTCGGGGCCCATGGCTTGGGCGGCGTTGAGCACCAGGTTCATTATCACTTGGTTGATCTGCGACGGCAGGCATTCGACAGGGGGTAACGGTTGGTACCGTTTTACCAGGTCGGCTTTATGTTTCAGCTCGCTCGCGACGATGTTAAGCGTGGAGTCAATGCCCTGCTGCAAATCGGCTAATTGCCACTGCTGAGCGCTATCAACGCGCGAGAAGTCTTTGAGGTCCTTGACGATATGCGCCACTCGACCGATTCCGTCCTTGGACTCCTTGATGAGGATCGGGATGTCTTCCATGAGGAACTCCAGTTCCGTCTGCTCACGAAGCCTTTGCAAGCGCCCAGTGGTTTCGTTTGCGCCGAGCATCAGTTCGGCCTCGCGATAGGCGTCGAGCATCGCTGCCAGTTGCTGGAAGTACCCTCCCAGAGTGCCCAGGTTGGAGGACACGAAACCGATCGGATTGTTGATCTCGTGCGCTACGCCGGCGGCCATCTGCCCCAACGAGGCGAGCTTCTCCGATTGCACCAGTTGGCTTTCCAGCTGCTTGCGCTCCTCGATCTCCAGCTGCAGCGCCTCGCTGGCCTGGGTCAGTTGCTGGGTACGCCGCTCTACCCGCTGTTCGAGCTGGTGCATTTTCAGCGAGGCTCGTTGGGTCATTTCCCACTTGGTCAGCAAGGTGCTGGCCATTTGCTGGACCTCGATGTTGTCGAACGGTTTTTTCAGGATCAGCAAGCGATCGTGGGCCTGCAGCCGGTCGAGCAACTCATCCCAGGAATAGTCCGAGTAGGCAGTGCAGACAACTACCTGCAACAGCGGGTCCTCTTCCCACAGGTGCTCAATGGTCTGAGCGCCATCCCATCCACCTGGCATTCGCATGTCGACGAAGGCTAACGCGTAGGGCTTGCTGGCCTGCAGCGCACGCTTCAGCAGGCCGAGACCTTCCTCACCGCCATAGGCTGAATCGAGTTCGAATACCGGTCGTTCGTTCTTGACCTGCTCGCCGAACAACAACCCTTCCATCTCGTCCAGCTCAGAGTTCTGCGATCTGGCCGGGGCAAGGATCTTGCGAAAGTCCTCGTGGATAGTCGGCATGTCATCGATCAGCAGGATCCGGCGATTGATCATGTCACTCATGCAGGCTCCGTCACCGCGATCAGCGGGATCCTCAGGGTAAAGACAGCACCCAAGCCAGGGCCGTCGCTGTGTGCGGTCAGGTGACCATTCATCTCGATGGCGGCCAGGGCACAACTGTGCAAGCCGAAGCCATGCCCGTCCTTGCGCGTGGTGAAGCCATGGGCAAAGATCTTCTGCAGGTTTTCAGGGGCAATGCCTTCGCCTTCGTCCAGCACGCTCATTTCCAGGAAGCCCCCCTCAACGATGCGCGTCCTGAGGATCATCGTCCGCGGGTCGCTGCCGGGGCCGGACATGGCGTACTTGGCGTTGCTGATCAGGTTGATCAGAATCAGCAACAGCCGATGCCGGTCGCCCATCACCATAGGCAGATCTGCGAAGTCGCGCACTACCCTCACTTGATGCCGGGTCAACGCGCCTGCGTTCATGCGCAGCGCGTCCTCGACCAGGTCGTTGACCGACAGCGGCTCTGGCACATTTTTAGCGCCGGCATAGGATTGCTGGGTGGCCACCACTTCCTTGATGTGGTCGATGCTCTTGTTCATTCGTTCCAGCTCGATCGCCATCTCCTTCTGTTCATCGGCGATCGCCTCGGTCAGCTGGTTGAGGTAGCCAGGAAGCAACCGGCCTCTGGGATCCTCGTCGAGAAACCGACCGATGTCAGTGGCATGCTCGCGAAACAGTTGCATGGCCTTGCCCAAACCCTGGGTTTTGCTGCTGCGCAACGTTCGAGCGATGAGATCAGAGGATGTGTTCACGCTGTTGAGCACGTTGCCCACGTTATGCAACACATTGGTGGCGATCTCCGCCATACCTGCCTGGCGCGCGGCGTTGAACAGCTCGCTCTGAGCGTTCCGGAGCGCCAGGGTGCGTTCCTCGACCCGCTGTTCCAGGACGTCATTGGCGCTTTGCAATGCGTTGTTGACCCGTCTCACCTCGGCGAAACTGCGCACCAGCAGCCCTGCCAGGCAAATGACCGAGAACATCAGCAAGCCTGATAGCCATAACGTGTAGAGATGGTTTTTACGGTTGATCTTTTCAACCTGCTGTTGATCCCTGTCCAAAAGGCTGGTGATCGTATCCAGGCGCTCGGCAACCGGGATCGCCTCGATCTGCTCGAGCAGGCGGTTGACGACAGGTTGCTCGCGCAGGATCAACGCCACGTGATTGCTCAACAGATTGAGGGGCGTCTGGAATTCTTTGGGCAGGTTCTCCGTGTTAACAGCCAAGTTGCCTAACCCCACCTCTATCTCGGCAGCCCTTTCCACAGAGGTAACCTGCGCGAACTCCAGGGCACTCAGCAAGAGGTCATAGGTGTCAGTGACGAATCCGTGTACCTCCTGCCGATTCGGGGCCAGCATGGTGTTGATCTGGGCCTGAATACCGTCCTCGGCGGTGGGTAGAAATGCCAACGAATTTCGCAGCAAGGCATTATGCGACTTGAATTGCTCCACGAGCCGAGCCTTTTCCCCGAACGCAGAAAGAAAACCGTCATGGGCATCGCGCCACTGGTCTGAGTCATCGCGCCCTTGCTCGGCTTCCCGGCGGTCGAATCGTGCCCACAGCCGCTTCATCTCCTTGAGAGGAATCACAAGTGGATCGTAGTTATGGGAGACGGCTACCCGGGCCTTGAGCACCTCGTTTTCCCATACAGCATCCTGTTGCTTGAGCTGACGAATGAGATCTCGGGATTCGTTGTAGGTCTGGGTCTGCTCTGACCCGGAATTCAGGTACAAGTACAGCAGCATCGACGCCAGTACAAAGACCAACCCACTGAATAGAATCAGGCTTGTACGCCGGGAAATCACCCTCATGGCTGACCCGCCTTTTCAGCAGTAAGGGTTTTGAGGAACAGCGTGATGAGCCTGCGGTCCTCATCGCTTGGGATTCGTCCAAGCTGATACTGGAACATCACGTCGATCGCACGCTCCAGCGTAGGCGCCGAGCCATCGTGAAAATAGGGCGCGGTCATCGCCACATTGCGCAGGCTCGGCACTTTGAACACCCCCCGGTCGGCCTCCTCTGCGGTCACGTTGAAGCGGCCCTGATCCGCCTCGGTGGGGTTGCCGCGGTCAGCGATGTAGTCGCCGAACACGCCAAATTTCTGGAACATGTTGCCCCCAATATTCACCCCTTGGTGGCAGGCGATGCAGCCATAGTCCTTGAAGCGCTGGTAGCCGTATTTTTCGTCCAGGGTGAGCGCCTCGGTATCGCCCTGCAGGTAACGATCGAAGCGTGCGCCGGGGGTAAGTAGCGTCCTTTGGTAATCGGCCAACGCGCTGAGGATGTTGTCCTTTGTCACCGCGTCCAGGTAGGCATCCTTGAACGCCTGGCGGTAACGCACGTCTGCGGCGATGCGCTGCTCGATCACGCGCCAGTCTCCGCCCATCTCGTGAGCGCTGGTGATCACGGCATCCCCCTGCTCCTCGAGTGACTCGACCCGGCCATCCCAGAACTGCCGGAAATTAAGGCTGGCATTGAGTACCGTTGGCGTATTGAGCGTAAGCGGCAGGCCATCTGCACCCATGGAGAACGCCCGGCCATCGACCCCGTACGTGTCCAGACGGTGACAACTGGCGCAGGACAGTGTGCCGTTGCGCGACAACCGCGGATCGTTGAACAACTGGCGGCCCAGCTCGACACGCCCAGGTGCCAGAGCGGGAATCGGAGGCAGTGGCTTGAGCGGCTCGTCCAGCAGCTCGGCCCCGCTGTCCACACTCAGAACGAGTAGCACCCACAGGCTCAGGCAACGTCGCAAGCGCTGCGGGTGAAGAACGGAACGAAAACGACAGGTTGTCTGCGCGAACATCCGGGAGAATCCTTTTCCCTGGGCTTACGGATATACAGAAGGGTGGTGCCATGCCGTCAGGTTAGATGCCTTCCAGACAATTTGCCTGCCACCCGCCACGCCTTGCTCCGACACCTGTCGCGGAAAAATGATCTAGCCTTTGACCTAAGCACTCGTTGAGCTCGAGTGCCTCCATAGATCGACCGCGTGAGGCCTGCCATGGAAGTGCAACCGAACCCGAACCCACCCTATCGGCCGACCGTGTTGCTAGTGGACGACGAGGAGTCGATCCTTAGCAGTCTGCGTCGGCTATTGCGTGGCCAACCCTATGACGTGAAGCTGGCGACCAGCGGCGAACAGGCACTGGCGCAGATGGCCGAGGGCCCGGTAGACCTGGTGATGAGCGATGCGCGCATGCCTGGTATGGACGGCGCCACCTTGTTGGCACAGATCAATCAGCATCACCCATCGACCGTCAGGATCTTGCTGACCGGCTACGCCGACCCGAGCGCAATCATCAAGGCCGTCAATGACGGTCAGATCCACCGTTACATCAGTAAGCCCTGGAACGACGACGAATTGCTACTGACCTTGCGCCAGGCCCTGGAGCACCAGCATTCCGAACGCGAGCGCCAACGCCTGGAGCTGCTGGCACGTCGGCAGAACGCCCAGTTGAGACTGCTCAATAACGACCTGGAGAAACGCGTTGCAGCCCGTACCGCGGAGCTGCAGCAGACCGCTGACATGCTCGATCTGGCCTACGAAGAACTGAAACACAGCTATGTGACCGGGACCGAGGTGTTCTCGATGCTGGCTAATCTGCGGCTGCCTCCAGCCAAGCAGACCAATCGACAGATCATCGAACTGGTGCGTTGCTACTGTAGGGTCCACGCCTTGGACGAGGCGATCAGCCGCGATCTGGCCATGGCTGCGGCGCTGTACAACATAGGCAAATTGAGTTGGCCGGATAGCATGATCGTTGCCCCTTCGGACCAGTTGATGCACAGCGACCGCGACCGCTATCGCGACTACCCACGCCAAAGTGAAGCGCTGCTGATGACCCTCGAGCCCATGAAAGATGCCGCGCGCCTGATCCTGCATCACCAGGAGCACTGGGACGGCAGCGGTTTCCCCGACCGGCTCAAGGGTGAAGCTATCCCGTTCGGCGCTCGCTTGCTCAAGCTGGCCGTGGACTTCGTTGAGCTGCAACGGGGTTTGATTCTTGAACGGCAGATGAACAGTGACGAGGCCTTGCTCTACCTGCGCAAGTACGCCGGCCGGTTGTATGACCCAGCACTCCTTGAGGATTTCGTCCAGGTTTGCGCCTCGTTCCACAGCGATCTCACCCTGGTGGACCCTGAAGTCCAGGTGTGTACCACCCGTGACCTGGCGCCGGGAATGGTGCTTGCGCGCAACCTGAACGCCGACAACGGCATGTTGCTGCTTAACGCCGGCAAGGTTTTGAGCGCCGCGCTGGTGGAAAAGCTGGTGGCCTTTGAATCGATGGAGGGTGGTAAGTACTGCATTTTCGTTCGGGTCCCCTCGAACGAGCCTATAACGCCTGGAAGATCAGACTTGGCGCCGTGCTGAATGGCGGTGGGGCGTTCATTCAGCCCTGCACTGCCAGGACTGCGCGTACGGCACGCCGTCGCCCCTCCACACCGGCAATACACCCAAGCGCTATGCTTGCTCTGGCAGGAGGGCCGCGCATGTGTGGAAGGTTGAGTCAGTACCGAGGCATACACGACTTTGTCGAAACCCTGAGCCTGCCAGAGGCCTGGCGGAACAACGTCGGCGACCAGCCACTTGGCCGGTACAACGTCGCGCCGACCACGCTGGTGGCAGTGCTGCGAATGGATGAAGCAGGCCCGCGGGCGGACCTGGTGAGATGGGGCTGGCGGCCGCATTGGGCGACCGATCGTGCTGCGCCGATTAACGCCAGGGTCGAAAAGGTGGCACACGGCCCCTTCTTCCGGGCGATCTGGCCCCACCGAGGCATAACGCCGATCGACGGCTGGTATGAATGGGTCGATGAAGGCGGACCGAAGAAACAGCCGTACTACATCCGACGCCGGGACGGGCGCCCTTCCCTTTGCGCCAGCATCGGCCAGTTCGCTGGCAGCGAGCATGACGGGTTCGTCATCATTACGGCCGATGCCCGGGGCGGAATGGTAGATGTGCACGACCGCAGGCCAGTGGTTTTGGCCCCAGACCTTGCGCGTGAGTGGATGCAACCCGCGACGCCGGGCGAACAAGCCGAGCAAATGGCGCTCAACCTGGGCGAGCCAGCCGAGGCCTTCGAGTGGTATCGAGTGAGCACAGCCATTGGCAATGTGCGCAACCAAGGCGCCGCGCTGATAGAGCCGCTTCAGTGAAGCGGTAGTAGACCATGCCGGCCCAAGTACCGGCAGCGCAACATCATCGACCACTGATGTGCAGGGTTTCGACTCGGGGACCGGGTCGACTTTGGAACCCGCGCAGCACGACGACTGGTAACACCACCGTCCACAACGGCACTTACGCAAGCGGTTACTGTTGAAATGGCTCGACTCGATGAACAGGGAATACCGTTATCAACAGCTGCACAGATTCGCAGGCGGTCGACCTGCCCGTGGTTGCGGTGGGTCCGATCAGACCTCGGCGAACTCACCTGGCAGCACAAGCTCCGCTTTTCTGACTTTCCACGTACTGTTCAGCCATAACCTTCCCTTCGAGAATGGCTTCTGTCGAAGAGGAGAATGGTCGACTCACACGCAGGGTTCGCGCCGTTGCGCCCGGCTTCCCTACCTCGACCAACATCCCCGTGGGAAATTCGACGCTCGACTCCCACAGCACGTAAATCGATGCCTGGTAACCAAGGTAGGAATGCACGTAAAGGTCATGACTGGTGGACTGAAGGCTCATCACTTTCTCCAACTGGGCGCCTCAATGCGCTTTTGATGGAGATACGACTCAAGCGATCTGACGAGCGTTCCGTTTTCCCTGCATCGTTATCCGTGAAGACGCGAGCCTCTGCGCGGGAGTGGTTCAGGCCCTGGTGCCTTGGGCGCAGGAAACGCCTTGGCGACCCAGTCGTGAGCACGCTCGAGCGCCCAGGCCATCGCCGCGGACAGTTTCTGTCCACGGCAGTCAGGGTGTACCTCTTCGAGCAAGAGCACGCCTTTTTTCCCGTAGATACCCAAGAAAAGTTGAGTGGCGTTTTCAAGTGAGAGTCGGGCTTGGATGTTGATTAAAGTGCCGCAGGGAAGGCGCTCATCGTAGTTGCGGGAATGCAACGCAGAATTGGCCCATTCCCAATAGATTTTGCCGCGATTACGCATGGAACGGACCTAGAACTCATATTCTTGACTGGAGAGACAGAATACACAGCTGTTCCAATGAATCCACTGCTTAAGGTGTGTATTACATTTTTTTATCCAGATGAGAGAACACGGTGAGTCAATACGGAGCCGCCGTGCGGGTCGACAGGCTTCACTTTCTTACACACAGATCCAGGTGGGCGCACGTCCGGGCAAAAGCTGAGGGACGACCGCACCGCAGCGCAGGTCCTTCTGATCTGAGGGCAAATCCGTACTCTTTCTGTGTAACCCCTGTCCCCTTCCCCCTCTATTCACTGCCGCGATATGGGGGCCAAGGGGTCAGCTGCGTGCTCGTTTCACGACGCAGGCAGCCATGAGCGCGGCGCCCGGTATCCAGAGCCCAGGATTTGAAGTGCCTAATCCAACGGCAAGAAGCGCAATTCCGACAGCAAACATAAGCGTTATCCCTCGCTAGAAAAATCCATTTCAACAATCGCCCATTAAAGCACAGGCCGGTCGCAAGAGCGGCCAAGGAATCGTCATGCCCGAAACAATTGAGTTGGACCTCGACGCGATCGAGGCGGCGGCGAAGGCTCCGTTGAGCTGAAGCACCATTTTGCGTGTTGAGGCCCCAAGCTTGAGATAGGGTTTCGATACCCTCAAGCCCAGGACACGACAGAGAGCACGAGAAAATCAGCAATCAGGACTATTCGCAGTTCGGATCATTGCATGTGCTCGGATTGCTCATGCGTCGCTGCAAACACTGGATGCTGGTGGAGAGCCCTCAATCGAGAGCAAGATAACAGCACCCAAGCGATGGGCAAGATTTTCCGGCCATCTTTCGACACAGGAGTGACCATGAAAGAACACCATTACGCTGTCACGGTAAATTGGATAGGTAACACGGGTGAAGGCACTGCCAGTTACACGGCATACCAGAGAGACTTCAACGTGGAGGCTCCAGGCAAGGCACCGATCCTTGGCTCTGCCGACCCCGCCTTTCGCGGGAACCCTGAACGCTGGAACCCTGAAGACATGTTGCTGGCCTCGATCTCGGCCTGCCACAAGCTTTGGTATCTTCATCTGTGCGCAGTCAACAACGTGAACGTCTTGGAATATGTCGACTACCCGGTGGGCCGGATGCTTGAAGGGGATGGCCAGCGCAAGGGCCATTTCAAAGACGCTGAGTTAAGGCCTCAGGTCATTATCAGCAGCCAGTCAAATCTGGATCTTGCAAGACGCCTGCATGACGATGCTCACCACGAATGTTTTATTGCCAACTCAGTCAACTTCCCTATCAGATGCAGTGCTGTTATCAAGCATCAAGACTAGATGTTTTGAATACGACTGCTTCCGTTGTTTAGCAATGGCTTCCAATCGACGCTATCAATAGAGGGGGGAGACACTCTTTCACGAGAGGCCGATAAAGGTCGAAAGCTGATAATCACAACCGACCGCGATCAATCCAAAGCGAAAACCTGACCAGACGAAAACCAAGCATCATCGGGTGGTCCTGTTAAACGAGCGCGCATTGAGCGCCATCAACCAGGCCCAGCGAATGGCTACCCTTCGTCGCATGGCGTCCAAGTCGGCCCACCTGACTAGCCCCTTCGTGTTCCAACCTAGCAAAGGTGGGCTGTGGATCAACGAGCCAAGTGTTACAATCCGCCCCTTCAAATCGGCGCTGAAGGCGCTGAACATCCGTGAACGCCGTCAGTACGACACCCGCCACACCTACGCCACCCTATGCCTGATGCCTGGGATGAACCCCGCGTTCATCGCGAGCCAGCTTGGCCACAGCGTCGAGATGTTGCTCTCTACCTACGCGAAATGGATCAGCTCCTCCTCGGACTGGAGGGAGCTGGAGAAGCTGCCGCCCCGAGTCGAATTGGCCCAAAATTGGCCCAAGACTGACGACAGGGCCTAAATACACCTCTGGAACCCCCGCAGGACAAGCACTTGATTTCTACCGCTAACATCACCATGCAGTTCGGCTCCAAGCCGCTGTTCGAAAACGTTTCCGTCAAATTCAACAACGGCAACCGCTACGGCCTGATCGGCGCCAACGGTTGCGGCAAGTCGACCTTCATGAAAATCCTCGGCGGTGACCTGGAGCCGTCCGCAGGCCAGGTCATGCTCGAGCCGAATACCCGCCTGGGCAAGCTGCGCCAGGACCAGTTCGCCTACGAGGAATTCACCGTGATCGACACGGTGATCATGGGCCACGGCCAGCTGTGGAAAGTCAAGGCCGAGCGTGACCGTATCTACTCGCTGCCGGAAATGACCGAAGAAGACGGCATGGCCGTCGCCGAGCTGGAAACCGAATTCGCCGAAATGGACGGCTACACCGCCGAGTCCCGCGCCGGTGAACTGCTGCTGGGCCTGGGTATTCCGCTGGAGCAGCACTTCGGCCCGATGAGCGAAGTGGCACCGGGCTGGAAGCTGCGTGTCCTGCTGGCCCAGGCGCTGTTCTCGGACCCGGACGTGCTGCTGCTCGACGAACCGACCAACCACCTGGACATCAACACCATCCGCTGGCTGGAAACGATCCTCACGGCGCGTAACAGCACCATGATCATCATTTCCCACGACCGGCACTTCCTCAACAGCGTCTGCACCCACATGGCTGACCTGGATTACGGCGAGCTGCGCCTGTTCCCGGGCAACTATGACGAGTACATGACCGCAGCCACCCAGTCGCGTGAGCAGCTGCTGTCGGACAACGCCAAGAAGAAAGCCCAGATCGCCGAGCTGCAGACCTTCGTCAGCCGCTTCTCGGCCAACGCCTCCAAAGCCAAGCAGGCCACTTCACGTGCCAAGCAGATCGACAAGATCCAGCTGGCCGAGGTCAAGCCGTCCAGCCGCGTCAGCCCGTTCATTCGTTTCGAACAGGCGAAGAAACTGCACCGCCAGGCCGTGGTCGTCGAGAAAATGGCCAAAGCCTTCGACGACAAGGTGCTGTTCAAGAACTTCGACATCACCGTCGAAGCGGGCGAGCGCGTTGCGATCATCGGCCCCAACGGTATTGGCAAGACCACCCTGCTGCGCACCCTGGTCGGCGAGATGACCCCGGATGCGGGCTCGGTGAAGTGGACCGACAGCGCCGAAGTGGGCTACTACGCCCAGGACCACGCCCACGACTTCGAAGACGACATGACCCTGTTCGACTGGATGGGCCAGTGGACCTCTGGTGAGCAGGTGATCCGCGGCACCCTGGGGCGCATGCTGTTCTCCAACGACGAGATCCTCAAGTCGGTGAAGGTGATTTCCGGTGGTGAACAAGGTCGCATGCTGTTCGGCAAGCTGATCCTGCAGAAACCGAACGTGCTGGTGATGGACGAGCCGACCAACCACCTGGACATGGAATCGATCGAAGCGCTGAACCTGGCGCTGGAAAACTACCCGGGCACCCTGCTGTTCGTCAGCCACGACCGCGAGTTCGTGTCGTCGCTGGCCACGCGCATCATCGAGCTGTCGGCCGATGGTGTGGTGGACTTCAGCGGTACCTACGACGACTACCTGCGTAGCCAGGGTGTGCTGGTCTGATTGATGGGACGGCCTGGCCATCTCGGATGGCCGGGCCTCCTCGCGGGCTTGCCCGCTCTCCCAAGGCCCCACAAGCGTCCAATACCTGTGCGGTCCCTGTGGGAGCGGGCAAGCCCGCGAAGAGGCCACCATCCATCCCACCGACCGGCACGGCCCGACGAATAATTCGTTAGCCTGCTGTCTTTTCCTTCGCGCAACGGCCATGATGGGACCACGCCCAACCGCCCGCCCGCGAAAGAGCCCATGACCGCGCAACAACCTGCCCCCGCCAGTAACACGCTGCACATCACCCTGCAGATCCTGTCGATCGTTTTCTATACCTTCATTGCGTTCCTCTGCATCGGCCTGCCGATCGCGGTGCTGCCCAGCTATGTGCACGACCAGCTCGGCTTTGGCGCTGTGATCGCCGGTGTAACCATTGGCCTGCAGTACCTGGCCACGCTGCTGAGCCGCCCTTTTGCAGGCAGGGTGGCGGACACCTTGGGAGGGAAACAGGCCATCCGCTTTGGCCTGCTGGGGATTGCCGGTTGCGGGGTGTTGACGTTGCTGTCAGCCTGGACCCTCACCTTACCGCTGCTGAGCCTGACACTGCTACTCGGTGGCCGTTTGCTGCTGGGCATCGCCCAAGGGCTGATCGGCGTGGCCACCTTGAGCTGGGGTATCAGCCAGGTCGGCCCCGAACACACTGCCAGGGTCATCTCGTGGAACGGCATCGCCTCCTATGGCGCGATCGCCATCGGTGCGCCAGTTGGCGTGCTGGCCGTGGACGGGCTGGACTTCAGCGTGCTGGGGCCGGCTTTGCTGGTGCTGGCAACCCTTGCCCTGCTGGTGCTTCGCAAGCGCCCCGACATGGTCGTGGTGCGCGGCGAGCGCCTGCCCTTCTGGTCGGCGTTCGGCCGGGTTGCCCCGTGTGGCCTGGGTTTGACCCTGGCCTCGATCGGCTACGGCACCTTGACCACCTTCGTCACCTTGTATTACCTCGAGCGCGGTTGGGCCGGCGCGGCCTGGTGCCTGAGTGCGTTTGGCGTGTGCTTCATCATTTCGCGCCTGCTGTTCGTCAACGCGGTCAACCGCTTTGGTGGCTACAACGTGGCGGTCGCCTGCATGGCCACCGAAGTGCTTGGCCTGAGCCTTCTGTGGCTGGCGCCCTCGCCGCCCTGGGCGCTGGTTGGCGCCGGGCTGACCGGTTTCGGGCTGTCGCTGGTTTACCCGGCATTGGGCGTGGAAGCGATCAAGCAAGTCCCCAGCAGCAGCCGCGGCGCAGGGCTGGGCGCCTATGCTGTGTTCTTCGACATGGCCTTGGCCATTGCCGGCCCGGTGATGGGCGCCGTGGCGGTACACCTGGGGTATGCCTCGATCTTCTGCGTGGCTGCCCTGCTCGCCCTAGCCGGGGTCGGCCTAACGTTGTGGCTGGCGCGGCGCGCCCGTCGCAGCTGAACGCTGAGCCGGCGCTGGCGCCCCCAGCGCCTGGCTGAAGAACGCTGCCGTTTCTCGCTGCAGCGAATGATGGATATGCCGGCGGTCGACGCCGTCGGCGTCCTTGCACAGCGCCGGCATTCGCGCGTACTGCTCGGCATCGCAGTGGGCCATGAACACGAAATGCCCGGCACCGGCCAACAGGCGGTAGTCCGGTGTGACCGGCAGTTTGCGGGCCAGGGCCTCGGCATTACGGTCCACTGCCACAAGCTGATCGCTGTCGCCACTGTAGATCAGTGCGGGTACCTGCACCCCGGCCAGCGCATGGCGCCCGAACAACAGGCTCAGCGGCGCCATCAACATGACCGCCCCCACTCGCGGGTCGGTCTCGGGCGCCAGTTCGCTGCGGTCGGCAATCAGGATGCCGTGGGTCTTGCAGGCGTCTGCGTCATGCGGGCGCTCCAGGCAGTACTGACGCAGACGCTCCAGGTCGGGGCGTGCGCCAGACAGGATCAACGCGGTTTCTCCGCCGGCCGAGTAGCCAATCACACCCACCTTGCCGTCATTCAGATAAGGCCCGACCACTGCATCACCGCGCGCTGCGGTGATCGCCGCGCTGACTTGTAGCGGCCGTCCATAAAGATTGCTCAGGGTGCCAAGGCGACTGTGGTCGCGCACGTTGTCCCCCGGGTGCACCACCGCCACCACCACGAACCCTTGGCGCGCCAACGACGTTGCCAGGTAATGCAAGGCCAGTGGGCTGCCCGTATTGCCGTGAGACAACACCAGCAACGGGAATCGGCCCATGGCCACGGGCGCCTCTTCGGCCACGTCGACGGGATACCCGTCTATACGGCTGATACGGGTTTTGCCAACGGCCGGGTAGAACGCCAGGGCTTGCATCGGGCGGCTATCGACCGGGTCGGTCAAGGTCATAAGGTGCAGGCCGGCAACCCACGGCGCGGCCTCGGCGCGGGCCAGCAGGCCGCCGAGCAGGACCAGCGCCAACACGCAGCGTGCAAGGGTCATCGGCCAGCGGTTCCTTGCAAGACGAAGTGATAACCCAGCATAAAACCGGCCGGCGTTGTGCCGGATGAAAACTGGATGAAACCGCCGTCATGCAAGCTGCGCCTGCACCCTGTGCATTTGCGCATTGTGTCGAACCCATGGCATACATGCAGGTCAACGTTTTCACGTGACCGTTTTCGCGCCTTTGAAGGAGATTCATGCATGAGCAAGCCTGCCTACGTGCCACCCAAAGTCTGGCGCAACGACGCAGCCTCCGGCGGCCAGTTCGCCAGCATCAACCGCCCGGTAGCCGGCCCGACTCACGACAAGGACCTGCCGCTGGGCAAGCACCCGCTGCAGCTGTATTCCCTGGCCACGCCCAATGGCGTCAAGGTCACCATTGCCCTTGAAGAGCTGCTTGCCCTGGGCCACGCCGGTGCCGAATACGATGCCTGGCTGATCCGCATCGGCGAGGGTGATCAGTTTTCCAGCGGCTTCGTCCAGGTCAACCCCAACTCGAAGATCCCTGCCCTGCTCGACCGCAGCGTGGAGCCGCCGGTGCGGGTGTTCGAATCAGGCTCGATCCTGCTGTACCTGGCAGAGAAGTTCGGTGCTTTGCTGCCAAAATCGCCGGCTGCGCGCACCGAATGCCTGAACTGGTTGTTCTGGCAGATGGGTGCGGCGCCTTACCTGGGCGGTGGTTTTGGCCACTTCTACGTGTATGCACCGGAAAAGTTCGAGTACGCCATCAACCGCTTCACCATGGAGGCCAAGCGTCAACTGGACGTACTTGATCGCCGCTTGGCCGAAAGCCGTTATCTGGGCGGCGATGAATACAGTATCGCTGATATTGCCGTGTGGCCGTGGTATGGCCAGCTGGTGCGCGGCAACCTGTATGACGCCGCGCAGTTCCTGGCGGTTGACGAGTACCCGAACGTACAGCGCTGGGCCGAGGACATCGCCCAGCGCCCTGCTGTGCAGCGCGGTACACGCGTGAACCGTACCTGGGGAGATGAACACAGCCAGGTGCCGGAGCGCCATAGCGCCGCAGACCTGGAAGGTTGACGCAAACCGTGTGGGAGCGGCCCTTTGGTGACTGAAAGGCCGCCCCCCACAATGGGCCGGGCAAAACCTGTGAATGCCCCCGACAATGCCCCCCTGCATAAAACCATTTGCCCCTGCGCAAACCTGCGTCGGCCAAGCCCTTCTTGTACACTCCTCGCATTAGCCCCCACCTGCACATTTTTTGGTGAACGCATGATCGAGGTAACCGAGGTTTCCATTGCCGAGCTGCGCGACGCGCTCGAGTCGGGCCGCACGACAGCGGTCGAGCTGGTCAAGGCCTACCTGGCGCGCATGGACGCCTACGATGGCGCCGACACAGCCACAGCCCTTAACGCCGTAGTGGTGCGCAACCCGGAGGCGCTGAAAGAAGCCGAGGCCTCCGACGCCCGCCGCGCCAAGGGCCAGGTGCTTAGCCCGCTGGACGGCATCCCCTACACCGCCAAGGACAGCTACCTGGTCAAAGGCTTGACTGCCGCCTCCGGCAGCCCTGCCTTCAAGGACCTGGTCGCCCAGCGCGACGCCTTCACCATCGAGCGCCTGCGCGCCGCCGGTGCCGTGTGCCTGGGCAAGACCAACATGCCGCCCATGGCTAACGGTGGCATGCAGCGCGGCGTCTATGGCCGCGCCGAAAGCCCGTACAACGCCAACTACCTGACCGCGCCCTTCGCCTCAGGCTCGTCCAACGGTGCCGGTACCGCCACCGCCGCCAGCTTCAGCGCCTTTGGCCTGGCCGAAGAAACCTGGTCCAGCGGCCGTGGCCCGGCGTCCAACAACGGCCTGTGCGCCTACACCCCGTCGCGCGGGGTGATTTCGGTGCGTGGCAACTGGCCGCTGACGCCGACCATGGACGTGGTGGTGCCCTATGCCCGCACCATGGCCGACCTCCTTGAAATCCTCGACGTGGTGGTAGCCGATGACGCCGACAAGCGCGGCGACCTGTGGCGCCTGCAGCCATGGGTGCCGATCCCCGCTGCCTCGACGGTACGTCCGGCGTCGTACCTTGAACTGGCGGTAGATGCCAGCGCGCTCAAGGGCAAGCGCTTTGGCGTACCCCGCATGTATATAAATGCCGATCCCGAAGCAGGCACCTCCGAGAAGCCAGGCATCGGCGGGCCGACCGGCCAACGCATCAACACCCGCGCCACGGTGATCGACCTGTGGCAACAAGCACGCCAGGCCCTGGAAGCAGCGGGTGCCGAAGTACTGGAAGTGGACTTCCCGCTGGTGTCCAACTGCGAAGGCGACCGCCCAGGTGCGCCGACCGTGTACAACCGCGGCATCGTCAGCAAGGCATTCCTGCATGACGAACTGTGGGAACTGTCGGGCTGGGCCTTTGACGACTTCCTGCGCGCCAACGATGACCCCAAGCTTAACCGCCTGGCCGATGTCGACGGGCTGAAGATCTTCCCCCACGACCCGGGCACCTTGCCTAACCGTGAAGATGACCTGGCTGCCGGCATGGACGAGTACGTCAACATGGCCAAGCGTGGCCTGAAGACCTGGGACCAGATCGAGACCCTGCCCGACGGCCTGCGCGGCCTGGAGCAGACCCGCAAGCTGGACCTGGAAGACTGGATGGACAAGCTGGGCCTGGACGCGGTGCTGTTCCCCACCGTAGCCGACGTTGGCCCGGCCGATGCCGATATCAACCCGGTATCGGCGGACATCGCCTGGAGCAACGGTATCTGGGTAGCCAACGGCAACCTGGCAATCCGTCACCTGGGCGTGCCGACCGTGACCGTGCCGATGGGCGTGATGGCCGATATCGGTATGCCGGTGGGGCTGACCTTTGCCGGGAAGGCCTATAGCGACAACGCGCTGCTGAGTTTTGCTGCCGCCTTTGAGTCGACTGGCTCGCGCCGGATGATTCCGCCGCGCACGCCGGCGCTCGGCTGAGTCTTACAGGGCCCCTAAAAGCAGATCGCGAATTTCAACCATATGTGTAAAAATACACAAACAGTTGATTTTGCGATCTGCCATGCCTATCACCCCCAGCGAAGAACGCCAACTCACCCTCACCGTGCTCAAGGCCGCCATCCAGGCCCTGGGCAGCGTTGCCGCGCGCAACATGGAAATACTCCTGCACGACCTTGACCACCCCGAACACTCGGTGGTGGCGATCGTCAACGGTCATCTGTCCGGCCGCAGCGTAGGCAGCCCGATCCTCGCCGCACCGGAGCAGGACCAGGGCTTCAAGGCACTGATGCAGGCCTCGGCCGACCAGCACGGCCGTGAGCCGGTGGTGCTGCCCGATTACCCCACTACGCTCAAAGGCCGCACGCTACGAAGTGCCACGGCTATCTTCCGTGACAGCAGCGGCCACCCGTTCGCCAGCCTGTGCGTCAACACCGACGTCACCGGCCTGGATGCTGCCATGAACTTTCTCCAGCAGTTGCAGCCACTGGGGGCCATACCTGCGGTCAACGAACCTGCCGACATGGAGCTGCTGATGAGCGAGATCATCCAGGCCGCCCTGCAGCGCAGCGGCCAGGGGCGGATGAACAAACAGGCCAAGGTCGAGGCCGTGCGCGTCATGCAGGAGCGCGGCCTGTTCATCGTCAAGGGCGGCGTCGAGAAGGCTGCCAGCGCCCTCGGCGTGACGCGCTACACCATTTACAACTACCTCGAGCAACTACGCGGAGCCAGCCAATGACCTTGCACATTCATACCCCCCTGATCGAGTCGCGCCCGCTGTCGTTGGCGGCCGGTCGTAATATCTGGCTCAAGCTCGACGCCCTGCAACCCTGCGGTTCGTTCAAACTGCGCGGTGTAGGCCACGCCTGCGAGGTACACCACGCGCGTGGCGCCCGGCACTTTGTGTCCTCGTCAGGTGGCAATGCCGGTTTGGCAGTCGCCTACGCCGGACGCAAGCTGGGGGTGCCGGTGACCGTGGTGGTACCCGAAACCACCACCGAACGGGCCAAGCAGCTGCTGCACCTGGAAGACGCCAAGGTGGTGGTGCACGGCAGTTCCTGGCAAGAGGCCAACGCCCTGGCACAGACACTGGTAGGCCCGAACGATGCCTTCATCCACCCGTTCGACGACCCACTGCTGTGGGCCGGGCATGCCAGCCTGGTGGATGAAGTGGCCGAAGCCGGCCTTAAGCCGGACGCGGTGGTGTTGTCAGTCGGCGGTGGCGGCTTGCTCAGTGGCGTGGTGGAGGGGCTCAAGCGCAATGGCTGGGGCGATGTGCCGGTGCTGGCAGTAGAAACCGAGGGCGCGGCGTCGCTGCATGCGGCCATGCAGGCCGGGCATTCGGTGGAGCTGGAGCGCATCGCCTCGGTGGCGACGTCGCTGGGGGCCAAGCGTGTGGCTGATCAGGCGCTGATATGCGTGCAGCAGCATCCGGTGCACAGCCATCTGGTCAGCGATCGCGCAGCGCTGGAGGCCTGTGAGCGGTTCTTGCTGGACCACCGTGTGCTGGTCGAGCCCGCGTGCGGGGCGGCGTTGGCAGTGGCCTATGATGCCAAGGCACTGGGCGCCTTGCGCAATGTCCTGGTGGTGGTCTGTGGCGGCGCTACCGCAACACTGGAGCAGATCAAGGCCTGGCTGCAGCAGGCAGACTGAAGCTGCCATCTGTCGGGGGTGATTACGACAGTCACATCCACCTGATCTACTAGGCTCGCCGCAACCGAAAAGCCCACGCAATGGCGTCAACCCTGACGAAATGCGTATCCCGCCCTTTCGGTCTGCGGCAAGTGAAGGCACAATGCGTGTCCTTTTTTTGGCCGGCCTGGCCGGGGGCCTTTAAATGATCAAGACGCCGTATTACCTCATCGATAAAACCAAGCTGCTCAGCAACATGGAGAAGATCGCCTACGTGCGCGAACACTCCGGTGCCAAGGCGCTGCTCGCCCTCAAGTGCTTCGCCACTTGGTCGGTGTTCGACCTGATGCAGCAGTACATGGACGGAACCACCTCGTCCTCCCTGTTCGAGCTCAAGCTCGGCCGCCAGAAGTTCGCCGGCGAAACCCATGCCTATAGCGTGGCCTGGGCCGACGACGAGGTCGAGGAGATGCTTGAGAACTGCGACAAGATCATCTTCAACTCGATCGGCCAGCTGCAACGCTTTGCCGAACAGTCCGAAGGCAAGGTGCGTGGTCTGCGCGTCAACCCGCAGGTCAGCAGCTCCGACTACCTGCTGGCCGACCCGGCCCGCCCGTTCAGCCGCCTGGGCGAATGGGACCCGGCGAAGATCGAACAGGTGATCGAACAGATCTCCGGCTTCATGTTCCACAACAACTGCGAGAACGGTGACTTCGGCCTGTTCGACAAGATGCTCACGCACATCGAAGAGCGATTCGGCCACCTGCTGCACAAGGTCGAGTGGGTCAGCCTGGGTGGTGGCATTCACTTCACCGGTGAAGACTATGCAGTAGACGCCTTCTGCGCGCGCCTGAAGGCGTTCTCGGAAAAATACGGCGTGCAGGTTTACCTGGAGCCGGGCGAAGCCGCCATCACCAACAGCGCCTCGCTGGAAGTGACCGTGCTCGATACCCTGTACAACGGCAAGCACCTGGCCGTGGTCGACAGCTCGATCGAAGCGCACCTGCTCGACCTGCTGATCTACCGCCTCAACGCCAAGATGGCCCCCAATGACGGCGAGCATACCTACATGGTCTGCGGCAAGTCATGCCTGGCCGGTGACATCTTCGGCGAGTACCAATTCGACCGTCCGCTGGCCATTGGCGATCGCCTGTCGTTCATCGACACGGCGGGCTACACCATGGTCAAGAAAAACTGGTTCAACGGGCTGAAGATGCCTTCCATCGTGGTCAAGCAGCTCGACGGCAGCGTCGAAGTCGTCCGCGAGTTCGGTTTCGAAGACTACGTTTCCAGCCTGTCGTAAGACCGGCTTTCAAGTAAGGAGCAAAGGGTAAATTGAAGAAGAACGTTCTTATCATTGGTGCAGGAGGTGTCGCCAAGGTGGTGGCCCACAAGTGCGCGCAGCATAACGACGAACTGGGTCGTATCGCCATCGCGTCACGGAACATCTCCAAATGCCAGGCCATCATCGACAGCGTCAAGGCCAAGGGTAGCCTCAAGGTACCCGCCGACATCCAGGCCTTCTCGCTCAATGCCCTCGATGTCGAGGCAACCAAGGCGCTGATCCGCGAAACCGAATCGCAGATCGTGATCAATGTGGGTTCCGCCTTCCTCAACATGTCGGTGCTGCGTGCTTGCATCGATACGGGTGTCGCCTATCTGGACACCGCCATCCACGAAGAGCCGGGCAAGATCTGCGAGACCCCACCGTGGTACGGCAACTACGAGTGGAAACACCTCGAAGAGTGCCAGGCAAAGAACATTACCGCCATTCTCGGCGTCGGTTTCGACCCGGGTGTGGTGAACAGCTACGCCAAGCTGGCGCAGCAGCAGTATTTCGACAGCATTGATTCGATCGATATTCTCGACGTCAATGCCGGTTCGCATGGCAAGTACTTTGCCACCAACTTCGACCCGGAAATCAACTTCCGCGAGTTCACCGGACAAGTGTGGAGCTGGCAGAACAGCCAGTGGACCAGCAACACCATGTTCGAGGTCAAGCGTACCGACGACCTGCCAGTGGTAGGCTCGCAAAACCTGTACCTGACCGGCCACGATGAAGTTCACTCGATTTCGAAGAACCTCAACGTCCCGAACGTGCGCTTCTGGATGAGCTTCGGCGAGCACTACATCAACGTGTTCACTGTTCTGAAAAACCTGGGCCTGCTCAGCGAGCAACCGGTGAAAACCGCCGAAGGCCTGGAAGTGGTACCGCTGAAAGTGGTCAAGGCCGTACTGCCAGACCCGGCCTCGCTGGCCCCTGGCTACACCGGCAAGACCTGCATCGGCGACCTGGTCAAAGGCACCAAGGATGGCCAGCCGCGCGAAGTGTTCATCTACAACGTGGCCGACCACGAAGAAGCCTATGCCGAGACCGACAGCCAGGGCATTTCCTACACCGCCGGTGTACCGCCAGTGGCCGCTGCCCTGCTGGTCGCTCGTGGCGAGTGGGATGCCAAGCGCATGGTCAACGTCGAGGAGCTGCCAGCCGAGCCGTTCCTCAAGGCGCTGGACGTGATGGGCCTGCCGACCCGCGTCAAAGATGAAAAAGGCGATCGTCCTTGGGACGCTGAAGCCTAAGCGACAAACAGAAGGGGTGCCATGCAGCACCCCTTCTGCTTTCCAGGTCCAGGATCGCCACAGCCCTGAAACAAGCACGTAACCTGTGGGAGCGGGCAAGCCCGCGAAGAGGCCGGCGCAAGATCACGCTCTACTTGCGGGCCTCCAGAATCAGGTTGAACGGCGTCTGCGTCGCCCGCCGGAAGCGGCTGAACCCCGCCTCCTCGAAGACGGCCCGCAATCGCGCCTCCCCGGCCTGCGCGCCCAACCCCAGCCCCACTTCCTGCGACAACGAATTGGGCGTGCAGATAAACGTCGACGCCGCATAGAACAAGCGCCCGACCGGTGTCAGGTTACCCTCCAGCGAGTCCTCGGCATACGGCTCAACCAGCATGACCGTGCCGTCAGCCTTCAAAGCACGGTAGGCATGCCGGGCTGCCCCGACCGGGTCACCCATGTCGTGCAGGCAATCGAAGAAGCACACCAGGTCATGGTCATGCCCCGGGTACTCCTTGGCGCTGGCCTGCTGGAAGCTCACCCGCCCCTCCAACCCCGCTTCCCGCGCACGCGCGTTGGCGGTGACGATCGAAGGCTGATGATAGTCGTACCCCACGAAGGTCGACGCCGGAAACGCCTGCGCCATCACCAGCGTCGAGGCACCATGACCGCAGCCCACGTCCGCCACCTTGGCGCCCGCCTGCAGCTTGGCCACCACACCCTCCAGTGCCGGCAGCCAATCCGCAACCAGGAAGGTGCGATACCCCGGCCGGAAAAACCGCTCGGTACCGCTGAACATGCACGGGTGGTGATCGCCCCAGGCCAACCCGCCATCGCCGCGCATGGCAGCTACCAGCTTGTCCTTGTCATGGAACAGCGCCGCCACCACTGCCGCGCCGCCGGCCATGTAGGCCGGGGAGTCCTCCAGCGCCAGGGCCATGGCCTGTTCTTCAGGCAGCACAAAACGACCCTTGTCATGGACCATGTAGCCCGATGCCGCCTGGGCATTCAACCATTCGCGCACCAGCCGCGGGTGGCAGCCGGTCTTTTCCGCCAGTTGCTCAGGGGTGGCCGCCTGGCTGTCGGCCATGGCCCGGTACAGCCCCAGTTCATCGCCGAGAATGACATTGGCCAGTGTCGCCGCCGCGCCCATGTCGCCCACCAGCTTGCCCATGAAATCGTGAAGCCTTGCCTCGTCCATGACCTGCCCTCCTCTGCAAGAAGGCCATCGCCAACGAGGGACGTCCGCTCCGGGAAGGCGGTGGTCGGTTCAAGGGTTTTCGTTCGCGGTACAACACGCAACTGCGAGCTGTCAGTAAGTTTAGATGCTCTGCCTGGGCGACGTGGAATAACGGCCATATGGTCCACGAGCATTTCCCTCAGGTCACAATTCCTAAACAACGATGTGACATTTTTTTTCAGCTTTCCTATCAAGGAGCTGTCAAATGAAGGTCACGGTTTTCGGAACCGGCTATGTCGGCCTGACCCAGGCGGTGTGCCTGGCCCAGGTAGGCCATTCGGTGTTGTGCATGGATGTCGATGCCGATCGGGTGGCCAGCCTGAGTGAAGGCCATTGCCCGATCTTCGAGCCCGGCCTTGCGCCGCTGCTGGAGAAGAACCTCGCCTGCGGTCGGCTACGCTTCACCACGGATGCCGCAGCCGCTGCCAACTATGCCCGGTTGCAGTTCATTGCCGTCGGTACCCCACCGCAAGCCGACGGCAGCGCCGACCTGAAGCACGTTTTCGCCGTGGTCGACAGCATCCTCGAACACGCTGACGGGCCCAAAGTAATCGTCAACAAGTCCACCGTGCCGGTGGGTACGGTACACCGCATCAAGGCACGCATCGCCCAGGCCGTGGCCGATACCAGCCGCTTCCAGGTGATCAGCAACCCGGAGTTTCTCAAGGAGGGGTCTGCGGTGGATGACTGCATGCGCCCCCAGCGCATCATCATCGGCGGCGCAGAAGCGGCCGAAGTGGAGTTGCTACGCGAGCTTTACCTGCCGTTCAACCGCAACCGCGAAAAGTTCATGGTCATGGACGCGCGCAGTGCCGAGCTGACCAAGTACGCAGCCAATTGCATGCTGGCCACCAAGATTTCCTTCATCAACGAGATCGCCAACCTGGCCGAGCACCTGGGGGCCGACATCGAAATGGTGCGCCGTGGCATCGGCTCGGACCCGCGCATCGGTTACGACTTCATCTACGCCGGCTGCGGTTTTGGCGGCTCGTGCTTCCCCAAAGACCTGCAAGCCCTGCGCCACAGTGCCGAGGCGGAAGGCTTCGAGACACAGTTGCTGCGCGCAGTAGAGTCGGTCAACGAGCAGCAGAAGGGCCGGCTGTTCAGCAAGATCCAGCGCCATTACCCCGGCGGCCTGCGGGGCAAGGTGTTTGCCCTGTGGGGCTTGTCGTTCAAGCCCAATACCAATGATATCCGCGAAGCCTCCAGCCGGGTCCTGCTGGAAGCATTGTGGGCCGCGGGCGCGCGGGTGCAGGCTCACGACCCTCAGGCCATGGAAGAAATCCGGCGCCACTACGGCCCGCGTGCCGACCTGCAACTGGTGCCCTGCAAGGACGATGCGTTGCGGGGCGCCGATGCCCTGGTGATCGTCACCGAATGGCAGGACTACCGTGTGCTCAACCTGGACGAGGTGCCGCAGCAGCTGGCCGACCGGGTGGTGTTCGATGGCCGCAACCTGTACGAACCCGAGCACATGGCCTCGGCAGGGCTGACTTACTACGGCATCGGACGTGGCAAGATTGCGCCAGCTTGACTGCAATGATTACCGGCTGGCCACTCCCTGGCTGTCAGCCGGCCTTATCGACTCAGGGCGCTGCGGACTGACAGGCGGCTCAAGCTGCAGCACCTCGTTGGTGTATGCCCACTCCTTCTCTAGCTGATCCGGGTGGTCGTTCAGGCGGATGCCATAGGACGGGATGATCTGTTTGATCTTGACCTGCCACTCGGGCGACGCCACCTTGTTCTTGAACACCTTGTTCAACACATCGAGCATGATAGGCGCAGCGGTCGACGCACCGGGAGAAGCCCCCAGCAAGCCGGCGATACTGCCGTCCCTGGACGTCACCACCTCGGTACCGAGCTTGAGCACGCCGCCCAACGCTTCGTCTTTCTTGATGATTTGCACCCGCTGGCCCGCCTGCCACAGCCGCCAGTCTTCTTTCTTCGCCTCGGGGAAGTAGGTGCGCAGCGCTTCGAAGCGGTCATCGTCCGATTGCAGCACCTGCCCGATCAGGTACTGCACCAGGTCGAACTCGCGTACCCCTACCCGCACCATCGGCCAGGCATTGTGCACGCTTGTACTGGCGAGCAGGTCAAGCAATGAGCCCTGCTTGAGGAATTTGGTCGAGAAGGTGGCGAACGGCCCAAACAGGATCAGGCGCTTGCCATCAAGTACCCGGGTGTCCAGGTGCGGCACCGACATGGGCGGCGCACCGGTTGCGGCAATGCCATAGGCCTTGGCCATGTGGCGCTGGGCGATAGCCGGGTTGTCAGTGACCAGGAACGAGCCACCGACCGGGAAGCCGCCATAGTCCTTGGCCTCGTCGATACCCGACTTCTGCAGCAGCGGCAGTGCCGCCCCGCCAGCGCCGATGAACAGGAACCGGGCATCGGTGGCTGCCTTGCTGCCATTCTTCAGATTCTTGTACTCGACGTGCCAAGAACCGTCGTCGTTACGGGTAATGTCCTGCACTTCGCTCGACAGCTTGAGATCGAAGTTCGGCCGCGTCTGCAGGTAACCCACATATTGCCGGGTGATCTCGCCAAAGTTGACGTCGGTGCCGATCGGCGTCCAGGTCACGGCCAGCTTCTGGTTGGGATCGCGGCCTTCCATCATCAGCGGGACCCATTTGCGGATCTGCTCGTGGTCTTCGGAGTACTGCATGGGCTTGAACAACGGGCTGGCTTGCAGGGCCTCGTAGCGTTTTTTAAGGAAACGAATGTTGTCATCGCCCCAGACAAAGCTCATGTGCGGGGTGGTGTTGATGAACGAATGCGGGTTTTTCAGCACGCCCTGTTTCACTTGCCAGGCAAGAAACTGCCGGGTCACCTGGAAGGATTCGTTGATTTCCACCGCTTTGCTGATGTCGATCTTGCCGTCTTTTTCCGGCGTGTAGTTCAGCTCAGCCAGGGCTGAGTGGCCGGTACCTGCATTGTTCCAGCCGTTGGAGCTTTCTTCGGCCACCTTGTCCAGGCGCTCGACCATTTCCATCGACCAGCCGGGTTCCAGTTCGTTGAGCCACACAGCCAAGGTGGAACTCATGATGCCGCCGCCTACCAGCAGCACATCGACCTTTCGGATTTCTGCAGCCTGGGCATTGAGCATAGCGATTGCCCACGCCAGACCGGCCAGCGCCAATGTTGGCTTGATGGTGATCTTCATAACCTCTCCCATGCCTCGTTGCCCTGCAAGACTCAGCCAAAGCTTAGCTGACGGTTAGGGTCGGGCATGGCTGGCGCAAACTGCTTGCAATCCATCAAATCTCAAAATACTGTATGAATACTCAGTATTGCGAGACAGCGCCATGCAACTCATCGCCAAACTCGGCATCCTGGCCGACGCCGCCAAGTACGACGCGTCCTGCGCCAGCAGCGGCGCGCCCAAGCGTAACTCGCGGGGCGCTGACGGCCTGGGTGCCACCAACGGCATGGGTATCTGTCACAGCTACACCCCCGACGGCCGCTGCGTATCACTGCTCAAGGTACTGCTGACCAACTTCTGCCTGTACGACTGCCAGTACTGCGTCAACCGCCGCTCCAGCAACGTGCCGCGCGCACGCTTCAGCCCCGAGGAAGTGGTGCGCCTGACCCTGGACTTCTACCGGCGCAATTGCATCAGCGGCCTGTTCCTCAGCTCTGGCATCATCCGCTCGGCGGACTACACCATGGAGCAGCTGATCCGTGTGGCCCGGCTGTTGCGCGAAGAAAACAGCTTCCGCGGCTACATCCACCTCAAGGCCATCCCCGATGCCGACCCGCTGCTGATCGAAGAGGCCGGGCGCCTGGCCGACCGCCTCAGTGTCAACATCGAACTGCCCACCGACGCCAGCCTCAAGCGCCTGGCGCCGGAAAAGCAAGGGCACACCATTCGCCAGGCCATGGGCGTGATTCATCAGGGCCAGCAGGCCGTGGCCAACGAGCCCAGGGCGCCGCGCTTTACCCCGGCCGGGCAGAGCACCCAAGTCATCGTCGGCGCCGACAGCACCGACGACAGTACCTTGCTGCGCAATGCCGAGTCGCTGTACCAGGGCTACGGCCTCAAGCGCGTGTACTACTCTGCCTTCAGCCCGATCCCCGACAGCCCCGGCAGCGTGCCCCTCGCCGCACCACCGCTGCTGCGCGAACACCGCCTGTATCAAGCCGACTTCCTGCTGCGTGGCTATGGCTACAAGGCTGGCGAGCTGCTGGGCCACAGCGGTAACCTGGCACTGGACATCGACCCCAAGCTAGCCTGGGCGCTGGCCAACCGCGAAGTCTTCCCGCTGGACGTGAACCGCGCGGAACCTGCGCTACTGGCGCGTATCCCCGGCATCGGCCTGCGCAGCGTACAGCGCCTGGTCGCCCTGCGGCGGGAGCGGCGCATCCGTTATGACGACCTGATCCAGCTGCGCTGCGTGCTGGACAAGGCACGGCCGTTCATCGTCACCAGCGACTACCGCCCCGCCCAGGCCGAGCTGCGCAGCGGCTTGCTGCGAGCGCGCTTGAGTGAGCCGCCAGCGCCCGTGCAGATGGGGTTATGGGGGTGATCGCACTCGACTGCGACGACCTGTTCAGCACCTGGCGCGAGCAGGCCCGGGGGTTGTTGAGCCATGGCATCGACCCGTCGGAAGTCACCTGGTCGCAAGGCCCGATGGCTGACCTGCTGGCCGTGCCGGCTGCGCCGCCTGAAGGGCCTGGCCCTTTCCGGGCCAAAGTCCCGGCCGCACTGCTGAGCCAGTTGGAGCAGGCCTCTCGCTACCGTGGCGAGCAGCGCTGGAACCTGCTGTATGAAGTGCTGTGGCGCGTCGCCCATGGCGACCGCACGGCAATGCTGGCCGGTGACCGGCTGGGCAGTGAGCTGCAACGGCGCATCAAGCAGGTAACCCGCGAGGCGCATCACTTGCACGCGTTTGTACGCTTCGTGCCGTTGCCTGAGGAACTGGCTGAGCACTTGCAGCTGGATCTGGTGGCCTATCACGAGCCGGCACACGACATTCTGCACAGTGCCAGCGCGCATTTTGCCGATCGCCTGGGGCGTTTGCGCTGGTTGATTGCCACGCCACAGGATGGCATTCGCTTCGACGGCCAGTCGTTCGACTACCAGCGACAGTGCCCCGAGCCCTGGCGCCAGTGGGCCCGCAACGCCGAAGACCCCGGCGCCGAACTCTGGCGCACCTACTACCGCCATACCTTCAACCCGGCCCGCCTCAACCCGGATGCCTTGCGCCTGCACATGCCAGGGCGGTTCTGGCGGCATTTGCCGGAAGGCATGCTGATACCGCAGCTTGAAGGCCTGGCGCGCCAAGGCAAACAGCGGGACGGCCAAGCCCTTGAGGTGGCCTCGCAAACCGGCAAGACCATCAGTAAGCCTGCGCGCTCGGTGTAGCCGCGGAGCCTGTTGCGGCCCCGTCGAGACACAAGGCCGCAGCTACAGCGAAAACATCATGCTCAACTGAAGAGCCTGGCCAGGCAGGCCAGCTTCTTCTTGTACGAACGCCGCGCCTCCAGTGCCTGCTCCAGGCTCACCGGCAGGAACCGCGCCTGCTGGTTGGGCTGCATCTGCCCGATCAGGTCGAGGTCGGCACTGATCACCGTGCCGATCATGGCGTAGCCGCCCCCCGACACTGCATCGCGATGCAGGATGATCGGTTCCAACCCTGCCGGCACCTGGATCGATCCGATCGGGTAGCAGCTGTCGACGATATTGGACGGGTCCGACCCCGCACCGAACGGCTGCTCGCGCGGTTGGAAACTCAAGGCGCTGCCGCCTTTGTAGCGATAACCGATACGGTCCGCTTCGGAGCCAACGGTCCAGGCGTCGGTGAAGAAACGTTGCGCTGCAGCTTCGGTCAGGCGGTGGAAGTACAGCCCAGGCACCACCCGCAACACCACCTCGCCCCCCAGGGCCTGACGCAGGGCCATGGGCAAACTTGCACCGGCACGGGTCTTGCCGCTGGGCACGCCGACCGGCAGCAGGTCGCCCGCCATCAGTTTGCGCCCATGAAAGCCACCCAACGCGCCCAGCGCGTAGGTGGACCGGCTACCCAGTACCTCGGGCACATCGATGCCTCCGGCCACTGCCAGGTAGGCCCGGGCGCCCGCTGTTGGAAAGCCGAAACGCAACACTTGCCCGGCCCGCACGGCAAACGCAGTGTCCGGGCGCTGCTCGCGGCCATCGAGCAACGCTGGCATCTGCGCACCGCACACAGCGACCAGTGCGTCCTGCTGGAACTCCAGCTCCGGCCCCACCAGCGCACACTCCAGGCCCGCAGCGCCGGCCGGGTTGCCCACCAGGTGATTGGCTGCGCTCAAGGCGTACTGGTCGAGTGCGCCGGACGGTGGGATACCCAGGTGGTAGTAACCTTCGCGGCCCAGGTCCTGTACAGAAGTGGCCAGCCCCGGTTTGAGTACCTTGATCATGCCAGCACCTCCTGCAACGATTTGGGGTAGCCGACCGGGTCGGCGAGGAAGGCGTCCAGGGAAAACGCCACCGGGCGAATGCGCAGGTCGAAGCAGCCATCCTCCACTTCCGCCACCGCCTGGTCGTAGGTGCGGCGGTCGATAGGCTTGAACTGCACGATGTCACCCGGGCGGAAGAACACCATGTGCTCTTTCAGGTAATTCAAGGTCTGCTGCGGGTCGTAGATCGGTGCCGGGGTGACGCCGAACATCTGGTAGCCCCCCGCCCCGCGCACCGAGTAGATGCAACCAAAGCAGCCGCCATGGCCCAGGGTGAGCTTGGGCGTGTCGGTACGGGGTCGCAGGTACTTGGGCACCTGCAGCTGCCGCTCGCGCTCGACCATCTGGAACATGAACGGCAGGCCGGCGACAAAGCCCACCATCGACACGAACCATGGCGCGCCACTGTGGGCGGCGATGAAGGCCTCGACATCGGCCAGGCCGTTGATGCGCGCGGCGTACTCCAGGTCAGTGCTGGTCGGGTCCTGGTGGCGATCCCGAAAGCGCATCAGGGTTTCATGGGTCCAGGGGTCGTTGTACAGCACCGGGATCTCGATGATCCGCGTCTGCAACGAACGCTCGGCCACCGCCTGCGCCTCGGCGCCGCGCACGGCTTCGAGCAGTGCCTCGGGGGCGATACGGTCCGGGTCGAAGCGGACCTGGAACGACGCATTGGCCAGGCACACATCAAGTACGCCATCCAGGGCCATGCGCTCCACCGCACGGGTGACGGCCATACCCTTGAAAAAGGCCTCCAGCGACATGCTTTCGCTGACTTCGGCAAACAGGTGCTCGTCGGCGCCGAAGCTGTAACGGATCGGGGTTGTAGCAAGCGGTTCGGCCATGACAGTTCCTTTTCTTGAAATCTTTATAGAAAGGCAGGCGAAAACAAGATGCACGGGCTCCGGCGTGTCGGTTTGCCGGATGCCTGACGGGTTCAGCGCGGTGCCCGCACCACGATGCCGGCCGCATCCAGTGCCCTGCGCGTGGCCTCGACCAGGTCCAGCGCGCCCGGGGTGTCACTGTGCAGGCAAATGGAATCGAATTCGATCGCCAGGTCCTGGCCTTCGACCGTGCGCACCACGCCTTGCCGGCAAGCACGCAGCACCCGCTCGGCAACGGCCTGGGGCTCGTAGCCACGCACATTGCGGGTAAACACGATCGACCCGCTCAGGTCGTACTCGCGGTCGGCATAGAACTCGCGAATCACCGGCTGCCCCAGTTCCTGGGCAATGCGACAGATCACCGAACCTGGCATGCAGAACAGCAGCAGTTCCGGCTCGATCACCCGCAGGTTTTCCACCAGCAAGCGCGCGGCTTCTTCGTCACGCGCCAGGTGCATGTACAACGCCCCGTGCGGTTTGATGTGCTGCAGACGCACGCCCTGGGCACGGGCGATTTCACGCAACGCGCCCAATTGATAGAGCATGTCGTCCACCAGTTCCTGCGCCGAGGCATTGATATGCCGGCGGCCAAAGCCGACCAGGTCACGGAACCCCGGGTGTGCCCCCACAGCAACGCCCAGTGCCTTGGCGCGCTCGACGGTGCGGCGCATGGTGCCGGGGTCGCCGGCGTGGAAACCGGTGGCGATGTTGGCGCTGCTGATGTAGCCCATCAGTTCGTGATCGACGCCATCGCCAATGGTCCACGGGCCAAAGCCCTCCCCCATGTCCGAGTTGAAATCCACTGCTTGCATGACCGCGTCTCCTGGCACTTGTGACTGCATGCAAGCCACGTTAGATTCTCTGCACCCCCTTGGGAAGATCTATAAACAGATGGGGTACCTTCTGAAAAACAGATACCCCGGGAGCCTACCGTGTCACTCACCCTGCGCCAGGTCCGCTACTTCGTTGCCACCGCTGAAATCGGCCAGATCTCCCAAGCGGCGATCCACCTGAACATCTCCCAGTCGGCAGTGACCACAGCCATCAAGGAGCTGGAAGCGATGCTCGGCGTGCTGTTGTTCCAGCGCTCGGCCCAAGGCATGAGCCTGACCGAAGCCGGCCGCCACTTCTTGAACCGTGCCTACGTCATCCTGCGCAGTGTCGACGATGCGTTGAACAGCCCGCTACCGGACGTGCGTGCCAGTGGCCTGTTGCGCCTGGCGGCGAGTTACACGGTGATCGGCTACTTCCTGCCACACCACTTGCAGCGCCTGGAGCACTGGCATCCAGGCGTGACCCTGGAGCTGTACGAGCAGGAGCGCAGCGCCATCGAGCAAGGCCTGCTGGAGGGGCGTTTTGACATGGCGGTGGTGCTCACCGCCAACCTCACCCACCCCGACATCGTCTCGGAAACCCTGTTCAACTCCGAGCGCCGGCTGTGGCTGCCCGGGCATCACCCGCTGTGCGAGCGCTCGGCCGTGAGCCTGGCCGAGGTGGCCTGTGAGCCGTTCATCCTGTTGACCGTGGATGAGGCCGAGCAAAGTGCCATGCGCTACTGGGAGCAGGCCGGGCAACGACCAAGCGTAAGGGTGCGGACCAGTTCGGTGGAGGCCGTGCGCAGCATGGTCGCCAATGGCAGCGGTGTGGCGATCCTGTCGGACCTGGTGCACCGGCCGTGGTCGCTGGAGGGCAAGCGCATCGAGACGGTGACCATCAGCGACCCGGTCACACCGATGAGCGTGGGGTTGGCCTGGCACCGGGAACGGGCATTCAGCCCGGCGATGCAGGCGGTGCGCAATTACTTCCATGATGCGTTTCTGGCACCGCAGCAGTTGTCGGCCCGGCGCTGATCCTGCCTTTGCAGGCCCGGCCTCTTCGCGGGCGCGCCCGCTCCCAAAGGTGCAGCGCAAATCTTCAGCGGTATGACAGCCTGTGGGAGCGGGCAAGCCCGCGAAGAAACCAACACCCATCTCGGGCCGAACGTTCAGGCCGCAGCGCCGTCATAACCTGAGCCGGTGCCGACACGCAAAGAGGACGCGAAATGACCCAGCCCGACCCGTCGTACGTCAAATGGCTCGAAGACCGCGCCATGCTCAAGGCCTCCCAGGCGCGCGCCAGCCTGTACTCAGGCCAGTCGCGCCTGTGGCAACAACCGTACGCCGAGGCCCAGCCCCGCCGCGCCACCGAAATCGCCTCGGTGTGGCTGACCGTCTACCCCGACGCCATCATCGCGCCCGAGGGCTGCTCGGTACTCGGTGCCCTGGCCCACGAAGCGTTGTGGAAGCGCCTGTCGGAGATCGGCGTACAGGGCCTGCACACGGGCCCGATCAAACTGTCCGGTGGCATCCGCGGCCGCGAACTCACCCCCAGTGTGGACGGCAACTTCGACCGCATCAGCTTCGACATCGACCCGCTGTACGGCAGCGAGCAGGAACTGATCCAGATGAGCCGCATGGCCGCTGCGCACAATGCCGTGACCATCGACGACCTGATCCCCTCGCACACCGGCAAGGGCGCCGACTTCCGCCTGGCCGAGATCGCCCATGGCCCCTACCCGGGGCTGTACCACATGGTCGAGATCCGCGAAGAAGACTGGACGCTGCTGCCCGAGGTGCCCGCCGGGCGCGATGCGGTCAATTTACTGCCAGCTCAGTGTGACGAGCTGAAGGCGCGCCATTACATCGTTGGCCAACTGCAGCGGGTAATCTTCTTCGAGCCGGGCGTGAAGGAAACCGACTGGAGCGCCACGCCGCCGATCACAGGCGTCGACGGCAAGACCCGCCGCTGGGTGTACCTGCATTACTTCAAGGAAGGCCAGCCCTCGCTGAACTGGCTGGACCCTACCTTCGCCGCCCAACAAATGATCATTGGTGACGCGTTGCACGCGCTGGACTGCCTGGGTGCACGCGGCCTGCGCCTGGACGCCAACGGCTTTCTCGGCGTGGAAACCCGCGCCAGCGGCACCGCCTGGTCGGAAAGCCACCCGCTGTCGCTCGTCGGCAACCAGCTGATCGGTGGCATGATCCGCAAGGCCGGCGGTTTCAGCTTCCAGGAGCTGAACCTGACCCTCGATGACATTGCGCAGATGTCCAGAGGCGGTGCCGACCTGTCCTACGATTTCATTACCCGGCCGGCCTACCAGCATGCGCTGCTGACGGGCGACACCGAGTTCCTGCGCCTGATGCTCAAGGAGATGCACGCCTTCGGCATCGACCCGGCCTCGCTGATCCATGCCCTGCAAAACCATGACGAGCTGACCGTGGAGCTGGTGCACTTCTGGACACTGCACGCGCACGACATGTACCTGTACAAGGGCCAGACCCTGCCTGGCAGCATCCTGCGCGAACATATCCGTGAAGAGATCTACGAACGGCTGTCGGGAGAACATGCGCCGTACAACCTGCGCTTCGTGACCAACGGCATTGCCTGCACCACCGCCAGCCTGATCGCCGCTGCACTGGGTATTCGCGACCTCGAACAGATTGGCGCAACGGATATCGAATTGATCAAGAAGGTGCACCTGCTGCTGGTCATGTACAACGCCATGCAGCCGGGGGTAGTCGCCTTGTCCGGCTGGGACCTGGTCGGTGCCCTGCCCTTGCCCGCCGAAGCGGTGGCCGAACGCATGCTCGACGGCGATACCCGCTGGATTCACCGAGGCGGCTATGACCTGGCCGGGCTTGACCCACAGGCGGTGGCTTCGGTGCGTGGCATGCCGCGTGCCCGGTCGCTTTACGGCAGCCTCGACAGCCAGCTGGACGAGGGTGATTCATTTGCCTGCCAGGTGAAGAAACTGCTGGCTGTGCGCCAGGCCTACGGCATCGCCACCAGCCGTCAGGTGCTGGTACCTGAGGTACGCAGCCCAGGGCTGCTGGTGATGGTGCATGAGTTGCCAGCCGGGCGTGGTATCCAGATCACTGCGCTGAACTTCGGCCAGGAGGCAATTGCCGAGGAACTGCTGTTGACCGGCTTCACACCTGGGCCGGTGGTCGACATGATCAACGAGACGGTCGAAGGCGATTTGACCGAGGACGGGCGCCTGATGGTGAACCTGGACCCCTACGAGGCGCTGTGCCTGCGGATCGTCAACAGCAGCGGGCATGTTTGAATCTGGCGTGGCCCTGCCGTCGGCAAACCGGTTTCGCCCGCAAGCACGCCGCCTGCCCCGCGCAGGCGCCAGACTCGCAAGCCGGCTTGCCAGCCAAGAAGCCGGTCTTGCATTTACGGCGCTACGGGCATAGCGTTCGGAAGTTTTCTTTTCCGTGCCCAGGAGCAACTCCATGTACACCGGCATCGTCCAGGCCGTCCGCCCTCTGCTTGATGTGACCACCTACCCGGGCCACAACCAATTCACCATCGACCTCACCCCGGAACTGCTCGACGAACTGAAAATCGGTGCCAGCGTCAGTGTCGAAGGTACCTGCCTGTCCGTGACCGAAATCGACGGCAGCCAGGTCAGGTTCGACGCCATGACCGCTACCCTCGAACGCACCAATCTGAGCAGCTTCAAGCCTGGCCGGAGCGTGAACATCGAACGCTCAGCGAAGATGAACGCCGAAGTCGGCGGCCACCTGATGGCCGGCCACATCGCCACCACCGCCGAGATCGTCGAGCTGTCGATCAAGGAAACCGGCGCCTTCATCAAGTTCCGCATGCCGCCGCGATGGGGCAAGTACGTGTTCCCGCGCGGTTTCATCGGGGTCAATGGCTGCAGCCTGACGGTCGCTGACGTGGAGGATAACGTGATCACCATCAACCTGATCCCGGAAACCCTGCGTCAGACTACCTTCGCCAGCTACCACACAGGTGAACTGCTCAACATCGAGGTCGACCATCAGACCATGGTGCTGGTCGATGTGGTAGAGCGCACCATCAAAGGTACCCTGGCCCGCGAAAAACTGCTGCCCTGAGGCCTGCACATGCTCCCTAACGCCCTCCCCGCGCGCTCAGCCAGGCGTTTGCGCCTGCAGGTAATGCGTGGTCGCGTCGGCCTCGGCCTGGTCGCCGCCCTGTCGGTGCTGGCCGGCATGACCGATGCCATCGGCTTGCTGGCACTGGGCGATTTCGTGTCGTTCATGAGTGGCAACACCACACGCCTGGCGGTGGCCATCAGTGAAGCTGACCTGGCCCTTGTGCTACGCCTCAGTGGCGCCGTACTGGGCTTCGTTGCGGGCAATGCGCTGGGTGTGCTCCTGGCTCGCGGATTGCGCCGTCGAGCCTGGCCGGTGCTGTTGGTGGTTGCCGCACTGCTGGCTTTCGCGGCAGCGTGGCCGTTGCCGGCCACCTTCCCTGCGCTGTTGGCGGCCACGCTGGCCATGGGCATGATCAATGCGGTCGTGGAACAGGTGAATGGCCTGCCCATTGGCCTGACTTACGTGACGGGCGCCCTGTCGCGTTTCGGCCGCGGCCTGGGGCGTTGGCTGCTGGGCGAGCGGCGCAATGGCTGGCGGGTCCAGTTGATACCTTGGGCCGGGATGTTGCTGGGCGCCGCGCTCGGCGCCTGGTTGCAACAACACCTGGGCCTGCAGGCGCTGGCCGGCAGTTGTGCGCTGGCCTGCGTGCTGGCATTGGTATCGCGGTTCATACCGCGTTCCTGGCAGCGTGGCTACATGCCGCGCTGATCATTCGATACGCGGGTGCTGCTGTGCCAGTTTTTCGCGCTTGGCTTCCAACTCGGCGATCTGCGCATCGATGTCCTCGATCTTCTGCTCGATGTTGTCGTGGTGCTCCTGCAGCAGTTCACGCGCCTCTTCGATGTCTGACGCCGCGGGTGCGGCGCCGCGCAGGGGCTTGTTGGCGGTTTCCTTCATGGTCAGGCCGGTGACCAGGCCGACAGCAGCGATCACCATCAAGTAATAGGCAGGCATGTACAGGTCGTTTGTGGTCTCCACCAGCCACGCAGCGAGGGTTGGGGTAAGGCCGGCGATCAGCACCGAGATGTTGAAGGCGCTGGCCAGGGCGCTGTAACGGATGTGCGTGGGGAACATGGCCGGCAGCGTCGAGGCCATCACGCCGATGAAGAAGTTCAGCAGCACGGCAATGATCAGCAGGCCGGCGAAAATAAGCCCAAGCACCCCACTGTTGATCAGCATGAATGCCGGAATGGCCAAGGCCAGCAGGCCGACACTGCCGACGATGATGAACGGCCGTCGGCCAAACTTGTCGCTGAGCAGGCCGATGATCGGCTGCACGAACAGCATGCCGACCATGATCGCGATGATGATCAGCACGCCATGGTCTTCGCTATAGTGCAGGTTGTGCGACAGGTAGCTGGGCATGTAGGTAAGCAGCATGTAGTAGGTGACGTTGGTGGCAATCACCACGCCGATGCAGGTCACCAGGCTGCGCCAGTGCTGGGTGGCCACCTCCTTGAACGACACCTTGGGCCCGGACGCCAGGCCTTCACGATCGCCCTGCTCCAGCTTGTCGACGTGCTGCTGGAACGCAGGTGTTTCTTCCAGCGCATTGCGCAGGTAAAGGCCGATGATGCCCAGCGGCAGGGCCAGGAAGAACGGCAGGCGCCAGCCCCATTCGAGGAACTTTTCTTCACCCAGCACCGTGGAAATGAGCACCACCACCCCTGCGCCCAGGACAAAGCCGGCAATCGAACCGAAATCCAGCCAGCTGCCGAGAAAGCCGCGCTTGCGGTCAGGCGCGTACTCGGCAACGAAGATCGAGGCACCGGTGTATTCGCCACCCACCGAAAAGCCCTGGGCCATCTTGGCCAGCAGCAACAGGATCGGCGCCCAGATACCAATGCTTGCATAGGACGGTATCAGGCCGATGGCGAAGGTGCTCAGGGACATGATCACGATGGTCGCGGCGAGGATTTTCTGCCGCCCGAACCTGTCGCCCAAGGCGCCGAAGAACAACCCGCCAAGAGGCCGGATCAGGAACGGCACCGAGAAGGTGGCCAAGGCCGCGATCATTTGCACGCTGGGGTCGGCGTTGGGGAAAAACACCTTGCCCAAGGCATAAGCGACGAAGCCATATACCCCAAAGTCGAACCACTCCATGGCGTTGCCCAGCGCGGCGGCTGTGATCGCCTTCTTCATCTTGGCGTCGTCGACGATGGTAATGTCCTTCAGGCCGATTGGCTGGACGCTTTTCTTGCGAGGTTTCATACCCGTATCCCTGTCGATGAATGCTCTAAGGGATCAGATACAACAGGACACTAAATAATTCAGCGCTTACTGTTTTTTTGTGCGTTTGCGGCACTATTCAACGGCGCCCAAAGAAAAGCCGCTGCAATGGCAGCGGCTTTCATGACCAAGGCCTGGCTTCAGATACCTTCGCGCGCCAGGTCCATGGCGAAGTAGGTCAGGATCAGGTCGGCACCGGCACGCTTGATTGCGCCAATGCTTTCGCGCACCACCCGGCCTTCGTCGATGGCACCGGCCAGCCCACCGAACTTGATCATCGCATACTCGCCACTCACCTGGTACGCCGCCAGTGGCAGGCGCGAAGCGGCGCGGATGTCGGCGATCACATCAAGATAGGCACCGGCCGGCTTGACCATCAGCACGTCCGCCCCTTCCTGCTCGTCGAGCAGCGACTCGCGCACCGCTTCGCGGCGGTTCATCGGGTTCATCTGGTAGCTTTTGCGGTCGCCCTTCAGTGCGGTGCCGCCGGCCTCACGGAAGGGGCCATACAACGACGAGGCGAACTTGGTCGAGTAGGCCATGATCGCGGTGTCGTGGAAGCCAGCACCGTCCAGGGCACTGCGGATAGCCTGCACCTGGCCGTCCATCGCCGCCGAGGGGGCAATGAAGTCGGCACCGGCAGCAGCGGCGATGACTGCCTGCCTGCCCAGGTTGGCCAGGGTGGCGTCGTTGTCCACGCCATGGTCATGCAGCACGCCGCAGTGGCCGTGGCTGGTGTATTCGCAGAAGCAGGTGTCGGACATCACCACCATTTCCGGCACGGTGTCCTTGCAGATACGCGACATGCGCGCAACCAGGCCGTTTTCGTTCCAGGTGTCGCTGCCATCGGCATCCAGGTGGTGCGATACGCCAAAGGTCATCACCGACTTGATACCGGCGCGGGCATAGCGCTCGATTTCCTGGGCCAACAGCTTCTCGGGGATACGGTTGACACCAGGCATGCTGGTGATCGGCACGAAATCATCGATGCCCTCTTCGACGAAGATCGGCAGGATCAGGTCTTCAAGGCGGAACTCGGTTTCCTGGAAGATCGTGCGCAGGGAGTCGTTCTGCCGCAGGCGGCGGGGACGAACGGACGGGAATTGGTTGGACATGACAGCTCCAGGGAATTTGAACGGCGTATACCTTATGCCTGTCGCGCGCCAGTGAAAAGGCTAAATGACGAGATTGTGTCTTGCGTCAATGGCAACGGCCGGGGTTTGCCTGTGTTGGCCTCTTCGCGGGTAAACCCGCGAAGAGGCGGTACAGGAATAAACTACTGCAGCCAGGGCGGCGTTACCTCCTCTGCCTTGGCCGCCCCATGCTCGGCCTCGGCGCGTGCTGCACGGCGGCGAGCGTCGTCCATCCGGGCGGCGTCGATCTCGCGCATCACCCCGGTTACGTCAGCTTCATGTTCGTCATCCTCGAACACCCCGGTCAACGGGCTGTCGGGCAGCAACTCGCCGGCCTCGTACAACGCCCACATCTCCTGCGCATAGCGGGTGCTTTTCAGCTCCGGGGCAAAGCGCCCGAAATAATGGGCCATGTTGTCCACATCGCGCTGCAGCATGCTGAAGGCGTGGTTGTTGGCGGCTGCATCCACTGCCTGCGGCAGGTCGATGATCACCGGCCCGTCCGGGCCGAGCAGCACGTTGAACTCGGACAGGTCGCCATGCACCATTCCGGCACACAGCATCAGCACGACCTGGCGAATGACGAAGGCGTGGAACGCGCGGGCATCCTCCGCTTCGAGGTGTACGTCGTTCAGCCGTGGGGCCGCATCGCCATCGGCATCGGTGACCAGCTCCATCAGGAGCACGCCGTCCTGGAAGTCGTAAGGCTTGGGCACCCTCACCCCGGCGGCGGCCAAACGGAACAGCGCTGCCACTTCGGCGTTCTGCCATGCATCTTCGGCTTCTTTGCGGCCGTACTTGCTGCCCTTGGCCATGGCCCGGGCCTGACGGCTGTTGCGTACCTTGCGGCCCTCCTGGTATTCGGCGGCCTGGCGGAAACTGCGCTTGTTGGCTTCTTTATAGACCTTGGCGCAGCGTACCTCGCTGCCACAGCGCACCACGTACACAGCGGCTTCCTTGCCACTCATCAACGGCCGTAGTACTTCGTCGACAAGGCCGTCTTCGATCAACGGTTCGATTCTTTTAGGTGTCTTCATCAGGCTGCGTTCAGGGTCCTGGCTTTGTTGGCGGACATCCTCTCACAGCCTGATGCGTCTTGCTCGTCTGTCTTCAGGCCGGACGAATCAGGCGCCCTGCCCCACGCCAGCCACGGCCCCGCCACGCGCCCGGCGCCGGGTCACCAGCACCCCCGAGCACACCACCAACACCGCCAGCACCATCGTCGAGACCACTTCCAGGCGATGATCCGGGCGGAACAGCATCAATACCAGTACACCGCTGATGAACAGGATCACCCCCCAGGTCAGCCACGGGAACAGCCACATGCGATAACCCAGTGTCTTGCCCTGTGCCGTCAGGCGCTGGCGCAGGCGCAGCTGGGAAATGGCGATGACCAGATACACCAGCAAGGCAATGGCACCGGAGCTTGCCATGAGGAAGCCAAATACCTGGGCCGGCACCAGGTAGTTGGCGATCACCGCCAGGAATGCAGCCCCCGTCGACAACAAGACTGCCACCACGGGTGTACCACTGCGGCTGGTTATCTGGGCACAGGCCGGGGCATCACCACGGCGGCTAAGCGAATAGACCATGCGCGAGGCGGTGTACAGCGACGAGTTGAGGCAGCTGGTCACCGACGTCAGCACCACGAAGTCGATGATGGCCTTGGCATTTGGCACGCCGAGGGTGTCCAGCACCGTGACATAAGAGCCTTCGGTCGCCAGGCGTGGGTCGGTCCACGGTACCAGTGCGATGACGATGAAGATCGACAGGATGTAGAACAGCGTTATCCGCCAGATCACCGAATTGGTAGCCTTGGAAATATGCTTGCCCGCCTCGTCGGATTCAGCCGCAGCAATGGTCACCACCTCGGCCCCGAGGAACGAGAACATGGTGATCAGCATCGCGCTCAGCACCGCACCAAAGCCGTTGGGCATGAAGCCCCCCGTATCCCACAAACGCGAGACGCCGCTGACGCCGGACCCCGGCAACAGGCCGAAAATGGCGCAAACACCCAGGGCGATGAAGCTGACGATGGCCACCACCTTGACCAGTGCCAACCAGAACTCGAACTCACCGTAATTCTTCACGCTGAACAGGTTGGTGGCCGTCAGCAGCAACGTGATCACCAACGACAACACCCAGATCTCCAGCTGCGGGACCCAGGAGTTGATGATGGTAGCGGCGATATTGGCCTCGATCGGAATGATCAGCACCCAGAACCACCAGTACAGCCAACCGATGGTGTAACCGGCCCATTTGCCGATGGCGAGGTCAGCGTAGGTTGAAAACGAGCCGGTGTCCGGGGAGGCAACAGCCATTTCAGCCAGCATTCGCATGACCAGCACCACCAGGCCGCCCGCCAGGATATAGGCCAGGATGGTGGCAGGCCCCGCTTCGGCGATGGCGCGGCCAGAGCCGACAAACAGCCCGGCGCCGATCACGCCGGCAATGGACAGCATGGTGACATGCCGGGATTTCAATCCATGACTCAAATTGTTCTTGTGGGTTTGCATGGCGCTACCTTGTTGTTTTTGTCATGCCCACGCAGGGGCCGCCGGCTGCACGTCACCGACGCAGGCGCGAAAAAGCCCGCCCTGCCCTGAATGGTGAGCAGGGCAGTACGGGTTGAGTAAAACGAAACCGCAGAAGGTGTTACCGGGGGGTCAGCTGGCGGCCCTATGGTTGGCCGACCGGTCGGCCTTGGGGAAGCTGCCGCCCTGCAGGCCAACCTGCTCGCACACTTTCTCGACGATGTAGGCGCCGATCGGTATGGCCGAGGTCGCGGCTGGCGACGGTGCGTTGCACACGTTGACACTGCGCGCGGTGTTGACGAACAGGAAATCGTCGATCAGCTTGCCGTCGCGCGACACCGCCTGGGCACGCACGCCGGCCGGGTAAGGCGTGAGGTCGGCTTTGGTTATGCTCGGGCAGTACTTCTGCACCTGCTTGAGGTACCCACCCTTGAACAGCGAGTTCTTCATCTCGATCAGGCCCGGGCGGAAGTTCTTCGCCAGCACCTTGAGGATGCCGGGCGTGGTCAGGGTCTGGAACAGGTCGCTGGGGCTGACATCGGTCTTGCGGTAGCCCTCGCGCTTCATCGCCAGCACAGCGTTGGGGCCTACGGTGACGGTGCCATCGATCATGCGGGTCAGGTGCACCCCCAGGAAGGGCATCGACGGGTCGGGAATCGGGTAGATCAGGTGGTTGACGATCTGATTGTGCTGCTTGGGCAGCAAGTAGTATTCGCCACGGAACGGGCAGATCACGAACTCGGTACGCAGCCCGAGCATGCCCACCACGCGGTCAGCCATCAGCCCCGAGCAGGTCACCAGGAAACGGCTGCGCAATTCATCACGCTGGGTGCGCACGATCACTTCATTTGCCTGTTCCTGCAGGCCGACCACTTCGGCGCCATAGCGGATTTCGCCACCGGCACGCTGGAACTCTGCGGCCATCGCAGCAGTCACCTGGGCGTAATTGACGATGCCGCTGGACGGCACGAAGATGCCCCCCATACCGACGATGTTGGGCTCACGCTCGCGCAACTCGTCAGCCGACAGCCAGTAGCGTTCCAGGCCATTGGCCGCCGTACGCTCCCACAGCGCCTTCATGCGCTGCATTTCCAGATCGTTGGTGGCTACCAGCAGCTTGCCGCACTCATCGAAGCGAATGCCGTGCTGGGTGCAGAAGGCTTTGGTCGCCTTGTTGCCTTCCAGGCAGAAGCGCGCCTTCAGGCTGCCGGGGGTGTAATACACGCCGGCGTGGATCACGCCGCTGTTATGGCCGGTCTGATGGCGGGCCGGGCCAGACTCTTTCTCCAGCAGGAGCATCTTCGCGTCCGGGTAGACCTTGATCAGGTGCATGGCCGTGGACATGCCCACAATCCCGCCGCCAATAATGATGAAATCGTACACAGCCTTACCTCACACGCAGGCATTGCCTGGCAGGCTCACCAAAGCCCGCACGGGGCCTGGTGGCATAGTTTTGTGCAAAAACGCGTGGGCGGGCGCCCGCCCCGCGCCCTGTCATTATTGCCCGCGCTGGTACAGCGGCTTGGGGAAGGCGACGTAACCACGCTGGCGCATCAGTTCGCGGCGCAGGCCCTCGTGCGGGGTGAAGCGATCGCGGCCATGCAGCCAGAACAGGTTGTTGATCAGCAGGAAACTGCCTACGCCTACCGGTACCGAGACCTTCTTGCCGCTGCCTTCCAGCGACTCGGACAAGGCGTTCAGCCAGATACCTTCCTCGTAGTTTTCCGGCTGCACGAACTGGTCAATGTAGCGCATGGTCGGCCGGCCTTCGGCATCAGTGTCGAATACCGAATGGAACACATCTTCGGCAACCTTTTTGCTCGGCGGTGCGGTCCAGCGCATTTCGCGGCGGGCCAGAGGGTGACGGAAGAACGCCTCGCACTGCTCCCAGTCGTCCAGGTGCAGCAGCAGCGAGTTGCCGCCTTCCATGTTCTTTTCGTCGATCTTCAGCATCAGCACGTAGTCGGTGATCTGGTTCACGAACGTGCCGTCGTTGTGCAGCTCCATGACCCGGTGCGGCTGGCGCAGGTAGCTGTCGGAGTTGTCGCTGTTGACCACCACGAAGCGCGCATAGAACTGGCCACTCATGGCGTCATAGTTGGAACGGCCGATCAGGTGAGCGCAGGCGGTGGTGAACTTGACCATGTCCTCGGCCTGGCTCACGTCATCCAGGCCGATCGGGGTGATCAGCATACCGCCTGTGGCACGGTCGAGGATGGTGTTGAGCAGCACCGGACGCAGCGTGCCCTGGCACAGCTCGTCAAGGATTTCGCCTACACGAAAACGCAGGAACGACTTGTACTCCAATGCCTGCACCGGCCATTGGGCAACGGCCTGCACGAACGCTTCGACGGTTTCCCGGGCAAAGGTCAGTTCCAGCAGGCGCGGCGACTGTTTCGAGGGGGCGATGGTGTAGCCCTGCGGTTCGAGAGGCAGTGGCATGACAAGTTCGTCGATCTGCGTAAAGGCGTTCATGGCAGTGTCCTGGCTAAAAAAGTAGGTGGCGCCGTCCGGTCATGACCTGGATCAGTGCGGGCGAGGTAAAAATATCGCTACTAACTAAAAATGTCTACATTTTTATATTTCAACGACAATAACCACGTTTGTCCATTGTTTTTCGTCGGCAGAGGGTTTCGGTATGATCGGCAAAACGTTTTGAGGAACAGGATCTTGGAAGCGCTCGCCCCCCGACAAAACTCAGCATTCAGCGGGTATGAGAGGCTCAAGAAGGAC
Source organism: Pseudomonas sp. CGJS7 (assembly GCF_036961695.1). Taxonomy (NCBI): domain Bacteria; kingdom Pseudomonadati; phylum Pseudomonadota; class Gammaproteobacteria; order Pseudomonadales; family Pseudomonadaceae; genus Pseudomonas; species Pseudomonas sp. CGJS7. The sequence continues at coordinate 150,713 of NZ_JBAMDI010000004.1, forward strand.
ATCATCCGCGGGGTGTTCAAGCCCGGTGAAAAGCTGTTGATGAGCACCCTCAAGGAACGCTACGACCTGGGTGTGGGCCCGCTGCGCGAAGCACTGTCGCAACTGGTGGCCGAGCACCTGGTCAACGCGATCAGCCAGAAAGGCTACCGGGTAGCGCCCATGTCGCTGGATGAGATGAACGACATCTACGACGCCCGCGCCAACCTGGAAGCGATGATCATTGCCTTGGCCATCGAGCGCGGCGATGACGCCTGGGAGGCATCGGTGCTGGCCCACTCGCATACCTTGGCCAAGGTGGTGGAAGTAAAAACCCGCGAGCAGCGGCTGGATGTGTGGGACGAGCGGCACAAGGCGTTCCATACTGCCATTGCCTCGGGCTGCGGCTCCAAGCACCTGCTGCAGGCACGCACCTACCTGTTCGACCAGGCCGAGCGCTACCGCCACCTGTGGCTGACGCAGACGGTGTTTTCCGAAGAGGCGCTGGCGCTCAAGCGCCAGGAGCATGCGGCACTGGTCGAGGTGATCCTCGCCCGGGATGCCAAAACCGCCAGCGCCATGATGCGCTCGCACCTGATGACACCGGTACCGATCATTGCGCAGATCATGCACGCCGAAGGCATCGGTGCCCGCTAGATGAATTTTTCTTAAATCGCCGGTTGTCTATTCTTTGGCACAATCAGATCTCCATTAGATGCCCAGGAACCAGCATGCCTCGCGTACTGACCATCGAAGACGACGTCGTCACCGGCCAGGAAATCGTCGCCGAACTGACCAGCCACGGTCTGGAAGTGGATTGGGCCGACAATGGCCGTGAAGGCCTGGCCAAAGCCATTGCGGGCGGCTACGACCTGATCACCCTGGACCGCATGCTGCCCGAGGTCGACGGCCTGACCATCGTCACCACCCTGCGCAACCTCAAGATCGCTACGCCGATCCTGATGATCAGCGCCCTCTCCGACGTCGATGAGCGGGTGCGCGGCCTGCGTGCCGGCGGAGACGACTACCTGACCAAGCCGTTCGCCTCCGACGAAATGGCCGCGCGAGTCGAGGTATTGCTGCGCCGTAACAGCGTACCCACGACCCAGACCCGCTTGCAGGTTGCCGATCTGCAGCTGGACCTGATCAGCCACGAAGCGCGCCGCGGTGACAACACCCTCAACCTGTTGCCCACCGAGTACAAGCTGCTGGAGTACCTGATGCGCCACAGCGGCCAGGTGATCACGCGGATGATGATTTTCGAGGAAGTCTGGGGCTATCACTTCGACCCGGGCACCAACCTGATCGACGTGCACATCGGCCGCCTGCGCAAGAAGATCGACTCACCCGGCCAGTCGCCGCTGATCCGTACGGTACGGGGCTCCGGCTATGCCATTGCTGAACCCGTCTAAAGGCTGGAGTTCTTCTACCAGCCGCCTGCTGGCGCTGTACAGCTTTCTGTTCGTGGCCTGGAGCAGCATCCTCATGGGGGTGCTGTACTTCGAGGTCTCCAGCTACCTGAACAAACTCACCCGTCATTCCATGCTGCAGCGCCAGCACCTGTTCGCCCACATGAGCGGCAAGCAACTGGACGACGCCCTGATTGCCAGCCAGGCCTTCGAGGAGCGCAGCTTTGACGCCTACGGCCTGTTCGATAGCCAGCTCAACCCGATTGGCGGCACCGTGCGAGCCCTGCCCCCAGAGCTCAGACTGGATGGCAAGATCCATGAGCTGGAACGCTGCCTGGATGCCGACGACCCACGCATGCCCCGCGACAGCTGCGACGCGGTGGCAATCAAGGTACAGGATGGCCGGTGGCTGGTGCTGGTGCGTGACAATGGCTCGCTGTTCGTGGTTACCCGAATCATCCTGCACGCCCTGCTCTGGGGCATCTCGCTGACCCTGATCCCGGGTTTTGCCGGTTGGTACCTGCTACGGCGCAGGCCGCTCAAGCGTATACGGGCGATCCAGGCCCAGGCCGAACTGATCGTCGCCGGCGACCTGACCCACCGCCTGCCACTGTCGGCCCGCCGCGACGAGCTGGACATGCTTGCGGCGATCGTCAATGCCATGCTCGACCGTATCGAACGGCTGATGCATGAGGTCAAGGGTGTGTGCGACAACATTGCCCATGACCTGCGCACACCGCTGACCCGCCTGCGCGCCCAGCTGTACCGTATTCGCCAGCAAAGCGACGTGGATTCTGCGCAAGCCGAAGCGCTGGACCAGGCCATTGGCGAAACCGACACCTTGATGGCGCGCTTTCGCGGGTTGTTGCGCATCAGCGAGCTGGAAGACCGCCAGCGCCGCGCCGGCTTCATCCAGCTTGACCCGCATGAGCTGCTGGTAGAACTGCATGATTTTTACCTGCCATTGGCCGAGGATGGCGGCATTCAACTGCAATTGCACCAACCTGCGCAGCTACCGGCGTTGCACGGCGACCGCGAACTGCTGTTCGAGGCCTTGGCGAATCTGGTGGGCAACGCGATCAAGTTCACGCCCGAGGGTGGTCGGGTGCGCATCACCGCCACGCAGGATGACAGCGGCGTGCACATGGCGATCGAGGATAGCGGGCCTGGTATTCCCGAAGCCGAGCGCACGGCTGTACTGAAACGGTTCTATCGCAGCGATGAGGGCCACCGCCATGCCGGCTTCGGGCTGGGGTTGTCGATCGTGGCAGCGATCGTCGACCTGCATGGGTTCGGGCTGGAGATCGGCGAAAGCGAACTGGGTGGGGCCAGGCTGGTATTGCACTGCCCGCTTGCGGGTCTAGGCAAATAAAAGCTGGGGCTGCTTTGCGGCCCTTCGCGGGCATGCCCGCTCCCACAGGTTGGCGCGACATTTCAAGTGTGCGCTATCCCTGTGGGAGGCCACCGCCATGCGGCTTCGGGCTGGAGATCGGCGAAAGCGAATTGGGTGGGGCCAGGCTGGTATTGCACTGCCCGCTTGCGGGCCTAGGCAAATAAAAGCTGGGGCCGCTTTGCGGCCCTTCGCGGGCATGCCCGCTCCCACAGAGATAGCGCACACTTGAAATGTCGCGCCAACCTGTGGGAGCGGGCGTGCCCGCGAAGGGCTGCAACGCAGCCCCAGTTGCTTTAGTCAGCCAGGCGCCAGGTAGTCGTGCCCTTGCTGTCTTCCAGCACTACACCCATGGCGGTCAGCTGATCGCGAATGCGGTCGGACTCGGCCCAGTTCTTGTCCGCACGCGCCTTCAGGCGCGCCTGGATCAAGCCCTCGACTTCAGCCGCATCGACCTTGCCTTCGGCACCAGCACGCAGGAAGTCATCGGCCTCCAGTTGCAGCACACCCAGCACATCACCCAGCTCGCGCAGTCGACCGGCCAGGCCAGCAGCAGCCTCCACGTCGCTGTCGCGCAGGCGGTTGATCTCGCGCACCAGGTCGAACAGGACGGCACAGGCTTCGGGGGTGCCGAAGTCGTCGTTCATCGCCACGCTGAAGCGCTCGACAAACGCTTCGCCACCCTTGGCCGCCACCCGTGGCAGGCCGCGCAGGGCGTGGTAGAAGCGCTCCAGCGCGCCCTTGGCGTCACGCAGGCTGTCTTCCGAGTAGTTGATCGCGCTGCGGTAGTGGCTGGCCACCAGCAGGTAGCGCACCACCTCCGGGTGGTACTTCTCGAGCACGTCGCGGATGGTGAAGAAGTTGTTCAACGACTTGGACATCTTCTCGCCGTTGATACGGATCATGCCGCAATGCATCCAGGCGTTGGCGTACTGCTTGCCGGTGGCCGCCTCGCTCTGGGCAATCTCGTTCTCGTGGTGCGGGAACTCCAGGTCGCTGCCGCCACCGTGAATGTCGAAGCTCTCGCCCAGGCAGCAGGTGGACATGACCGAGCACTCGATGTGCCAGCCCGGGCGACCCGGGCCCCATGGCGATTCCCAGCTCGGCTCGCCCGGCTTGACGCCCTTCCACAGGACGAAGTCGAGCGGGTCCTGCTTGGCTTCGTCGACCTCGATGCGTGCACCGATACGCAGGTCTTCGATCTTCTTGCGCGACAGCTTGCCGTAGCCAACGAACTTGCCGACCCGGTAGTACACGTCGCCATTGCCTGGCGCGTAGGCGTACCCCTTGTCGATCAACGTCTGGATCATCGCGTGCATGCCGGCGATATGGTCGGTGGCACGCGGCTCCTGGTCTGGCGGCAGAATGTTCAGGCGGCGCTCGTCTTCGTGCATCGCGTCGATCATGCGGGCAGTCAGGGCGTCGAAACTTTCGCCGTTCTCGTTGGCCCGGTTGATGATCTTGTCATCGATGTCGGTAATGTTGCGCACGTAGGTCAGCTCATAGCCACTCTTGCGCAGCCAGCGGGTGACCAGGTCGAAGGCCACCATGCTGCGGCCATGGCCCAGGTGGCAGTAGTCGTACACGGTCATGCCGCACACGTACATGCGCACCTTGTTGCCATCCAGCGGCTTGAAGGTTTCCTTCGCTTTGCTCAGGGTGTTGTAGATGGTAAGCACGGCGGTTCCTCAGCTGCCCCAGGAGTCACGCAGGGTGACAGTGCGGTTGAACACCGGGCGGCCCGGCTGGCTGTCTTTCAGGTCGGCGCAGAAGTAGCCTTCGCGCTCGAACTGGAAGCGGTCCTCGGGCTGCGCCTGGGCCAGCGACGGCTCGGCACGGCAACCGCTGAGCACTTGCAGCGAAGCAGGGTTGATGTTGTCCAGGAAGCTGCCGCCCTCCTCGGTCTTTTCCGGGTTCGGCGAGCGGAACAGGCGGTCGTACAGGCGCACTTCGCACTCGACGCTGCCTTCGGCCGGCACCCAGTGGATCACGCCCTTGACCTTGCGGCCTTCAGGGTTCTTGCCCAGGGTGTCGGGGTCGTACGAGCAACGCAGTTCGACGATGTTGCCGTCGGCGTCCTTGATCGCTTCGTCAGCACGAATCACGTAGCTGCCGCGCAGGCGCACTTCACCGGCCGGTTCCAGGCGTTTGTAGCCCTTCGGCGGTTCTTCCATGAAGTCGTCGCGGTCGATGTACAGCTCGCGGGAGAACGGCAGCACACGCACGCCCATGTCTTCCTTCGGGTGACGTGGCAGCTCAAGCTGCTCGACCTGGCCTTCCGGGTAGTTGGTGATGACCACCTTCAGCGGGCGCAGCACGCACATCGCGCGTGGCGCGGTGCGGTCCAGGTCGTCACGGATGCTGAACTCGAGCATCGACATGTCGACCACACCGTCGGAACGGTTGGTGCCGATCATTTCGCAGAAGTTGCGGATCGAAGCTGGCGTATAGCCACGGCGACGGAAGCCGGACAGGGTCGACATGCGTGGGTCGTCCCAGGCATCGACGTGCTTCTCGTCCACAAGCTGCTTGAGCTTGCGCTTGGAGGTAATGGTGTAGTTCAGGTTCAGGCGGCTGAACTCGTACTGACGCGGGTGTGCCGGCACCGGCAGGTTGTCGAGGAACCAGTCGTACAGCGGACGATGCCCTTCGAACTCCAGGGTGCAGATCGAGTGGGTAATGCCCTCGATGGCATCCGACTGGCCGTGGGTGAAGTCGTAGTTGGGGTAGATGCACCACTTGTCGCCGGTCTGGTGGTGGTGGGCATGACGAATGCGGTACAGGATAGGGTCGCGCAGGTTCATGTTTGGCGAGGCCATGTCGATCTTGGCCCGCAGCACACGCTCGCCGTCCTTGAACTCGCCGGCCTTCATGCGGGCGAACAGGTCGAGGTTTTCTTCCACGCTGCGCTCGCGGAACGGGCTGTTCTTGCCCGGCTCCTTGAGGTTGCCGCGGTATTCCTTGGCTTGCTCGGGAGTAAGGTCGCAGACGTAGGCCTTGCCGCGCTTGATCAGCTCGACCGCCCAGTCGTGCAGCTGGTCGAAGTAGTCGGAGGCGTAACGCACGTCGCCGCCCCACTCGAAGCCCAGCCATTTGACATCGCTCTGGATGGCGTCGATGTACTCCTGGTCTTCCTTGGCCGGGTTGGTATCGTCGAAACGCAGGTGGCAGACGCCGCCGAATTCCTTGGCCAGGCCGAAGTTGACGCAGATCGACTTGGCGTGGCCGATGTGCAGGTAACCATTGGGCTCCGGCGGGAAACGGGTGACGATGCTGCTGTGCTTGCCCGAGTCCAGGTCGGCCTGGATGATCGGCCGCAGGAAGTTCGCAGGGACAGCGGGGGCGCCTTTGGCAGCGGCGTTGGGCGCGTTGTCGGCAGTGGGCTTGCTCATAGGATCCTTGAATGCGTGTGTCCAGCCTGGGTAGGCCGATTGAATCAAAGGGCCTATCATAGCCGAAGCAGTCAAGCTGCTGACAGCCGCGCCCGGACAAACTGATGTGATTTATCACGGCTTTTTGCCGCAGCCTGGCAAAATGGCCAGTGCGCGCCATGTGTCGCGATCGCCTGATCCTGCGTCTGGTGATAACCCGCGCCCTGCGCACCCTAATTTCTGATTGCCTTGAAAGAGCGAGTTTCAGCATGTCCAAAGTCAAACTGAGCACCAACCACGGCGACATCGTCCTGCAACTGGACGCCGAGAAAGCGCCGCTGACTACCGAAAACTTCGTTCAGTACGTCAAGGACGGCCACTACAATGGCACCGTATTCCACCGTGTGATCAAAGGCTTCATGATCCAGGGCGGCGGCTTCGAGGCTGGCATGAGCCAGAAGAAAACCCGCGCCAGCATCCAGAACGAAGCCGACAACGGCCTGAAGAACAAGAAGTACAGCATTGCCATGGCCCGTACCATGGAGCCGCACTCCGCCTCGGCGCAGTTCTTCATCAACGCCTCCGACAACGACTTCCTCAACCACAGCGGCAAGAACGTGCAAGGCTGGGGTTATGCCGTATTCGGTGAAGTGATCGAAGGCCGTGAAGTGGTCGACGCCATCGAAAAAGTGGCCACCGGTTCCAAAGCTGGCCACCAGGACGTACCGAAGGACGACGTGATCATCGAGAAAGCCGAGATCATTGAGTGATTCTGCTGATCTCTGATCTGCACCTGCAAGAAGAACGCCCGGATATTTCCCGGGCGTTTCTTGATCTGCTCGATGGCCGCGCCCGCCACGCCAAGGCCCTGTACATCCTTGGTGACTTCTTCGAAGCGTGGATTGGCGACGATGCCATGACGCCCTTCCAGCAGTCGATCTGCCAGGCCATGCGCCGGCTGAGCGACAGTGGCACGGCCATCTACCTGATGCATGGCAACCGTGACTTCCTGATTGGCCAGGCCTTCTGCGATGCCGCTGGCTGCACCTTGTTGAGCGACCCCAGCGTGATCGAGCTGGGCGGTGAACAGGTGCTGCTGATGCACGGCGACACCCTGTGCACCCGCGACCTGGGCTACATGAAGATGCGCCGCCTGCTGCGCAATCCGCTGAGCTTGTGGATCCTGCGCCACCTGCCGCTGTCGGCCCGCTACAAGCTGGCCCGCAAGCTGCGCAGCGAAAGCCGCACGCAAGTGCGGATGAAGTCCACCGAAATCGTCGACGTCACGCCGGAAGAAGTCCCCAAGGTGATGGCGGCGCATGGCGTACGCACCTTGGTGCATGGCCATACCCATCGGCCAGCGATTCATAAGCTGATGGTCGATGGCCAGCCGGCACGGCGTATCGTGCTGGGCGACTGGGACCGCCGCGGTTGGGCCTTGCAGGTTGACGAACAGGGCTTTCAGTTGGCGCCGTTCGAGTTTTCCTGACATTACAGGGTCTCGCGGGCAAGCCCGCAGGCCCCTGTAGGAGCGGGTTTACCCGCGAATGGGCCGGCGCAGGCTGACGCCTCAGGGCTGGCTGACTACCGCCCCCTTGTCCCGCTCACTGATCACCACTTCCCGGTACTCAGGGTCTGCCTTGATCTGCGCCTCGGTAAACGGGATCAGCGCCAGTTGCTTGGCCGCAAATGCCTTGGTCTGGTCACTGGCATGCGCCGAAGCCTTCTCACTCGACTGGGAAAACGCAAGCAGGCCACGGGCTTCTGGCCCCTTGTCGGTAAAGCTGACCAGTTGCAGGTAGCTGGTGCCACTCACCACCAGCCGCTTGCCCTGCCCGTGCGGCACGCTGTAGATCGCGTTGTACACCCCTAGCGCCTGCGGGCCGCCCGGTACCGGCGTACCATCAAGGGCCTGTTGCACCTGCCCCCAGCGCGCTTCCCCGGCCACGCCACTTTCACTGACCTGCTTGAGCGACGCCAGTGCTGCCTGATGAACCAGCCTGCTTACCGCCGCCTGCTCGACAGCCAGGCCGCGCGGGGTGTGCTGCGGGTCGGCCGGGTTGAATGCCACTCGCCAGCTTTCCGGGTGCTCGGCCAGCGCATTGAACAGGTTCTGGAAGTGCACCAGGCCCATACCACTGTCGAGGTCGGCCTTGCCGTTCCAGGCGGCCAGGCTGCTGCACACGGCCTGCACATCTGCGCCGGCGCCCTTGCACCATTGCAGCAGGTCTGGCAATACCAGGCTGGCCAGGTACACCTCGTCATCGGTGACCATGCGCTGCAATTCATCTACACCTAACCGGGCTTTGCCCTGCAGGCGTTGCAAGGCAAAGCGGCCACGCATGCCCAGTGGTTGGTCATTGCGGCTGACCAGTGGCGAGTAGCCGGTCAGCGGCTGCGCCGGGTTGGCCATCCAGGCCGGGTCGTTGGAGTTCTGTACGAAGTCTTCACGCTCCAGGCTTGGCAGCAGCCGCGCCGGGAAGATGCCCGGTTGCGCCGCCTGCGCGTCAACCTTCCACTGGCATGCGCTACGCGAGCCGTCCAGCACCACCAGGCGCCCTTGCGCCTGCGGGTTGCTGCAGGTATCCAATAGTTGCTGGTCAACATAGGGCACTACCGACTGGTTCAGGTACAAGGCCCGACCTCCCTGATCCACGGCCAGCGTGTTGACCCAAGGGATACCTTGCAACTGCTCGACCGATCCCTTCAATGCCGCCAGGCTGTCGGCTCGGTTGATCTGGAACCACTGCTGCAACACCCGCGAGTTCTCAAGGTTGGCGTCTCGCACGCTGTAGGCTGCCTGCGCGTCCCAGTCCAGGCGGCCTGGCCATTGCACCACCGGGCCGAACTGCGAACTGTAGACCTGCCGCTCAATCTGGCTCAGGCTGCCATCCGTGCCTTTGACCGCGACACGGATGGTTTGCCGGGCCATCGGCAGCGACTTGCCATCGAGCACATAGCGGGTCGGGTCTTTGGGGTCGAGTTGCAGGCGGTAGAGCGTGAAGTGCTTGGAGGTGTCGACGGTGTGCGTCCACGCCAGGTGCTGGTTGAAACCAATGTTGACCACCGGCAGGCCTGGTAACGCCGCGCCCATCACATCGAGCTGACCGGGAATGGTCAGTTGCATCTGGTAGAAGCGCATGCCGCCCATCCACGGGAAGTGCGGGTTGGCCAGCAACAGGCCGCGGCCATTGGCTGAGCGCTGCGCGCCTACTGCCACTGCATTGCTGCCACGCTCCGCGGCGAACCGCTCCTGCCGGACCAGCGCGGTGGCAAAGCCCGCTGACGATTGCTGACCGGCCAGCGTTGGCGGTTGCGCCCCTGCCAACGCCTCGACGAACTGCCCGACACCGCCTTCGGCCAGTAACCGGCGGGTCAGTTTGACCAGATCCTGGCTGCTGATGGGGCGCACCCACTCACCATCGCCACACTCGGCGGGCAGCCCTTGACGACGGCGTTCGACCAACGCCCGGTTGTAGCCGCTGGCGTAACCCGCCAGCAATGCCTGCACCGGCGCGGGTTGCGCCTGCAGGAAGGCATCGACCGCCGCTGGGCTATTGAGCCAGGTGAAGAACAGGTCGCTGGCCAGGTTGTCACGCTGCTCCAGGGTCTGGCCCTTGGCGCCGAAATAACGTGAGCGCTCACCGCTCACGGTCAGCACTTCATTGGCGAGCAGGCATAGGTTGTCCTGGGCGTAGGCATAGCCGACGCCATAGCCCAGGCCACGCTCATCCTTGGCCACGATATGCGGTACGCCGTAACGGGTGTAACGGATCTGGGCACTGGCATCGGCTGGCGCGGGCTGCGCCTGCACACCGACGCTGAAGGCCACCAGGGCAGCGGCCAGGCCGGCGCAGGTCATGGGACGGCAAAGTGGAAACACGGGCACTCCTCGGGTTCGGGGGTCATCCCGATCAGACGAATGGCCAGATGAATATTTTACGTATTACAAGGCGATGGAACGTCTTGATGAGAAACAGGCATTTTTTTCACGAATGGGTTGCAGTTTTTGCGTGCTCATTCGTCCTAGTAAGTGAGCCACCCACATTTCGGGTTCGTCCACGAAAAGGAGCATTCGCATGTACAACCCGCAAACCTCGGTCCAGGCCGGGCGCGTCCCAGGCAAAACGTCCAAGGGACAGGACGTGTTTGCCGAAGAACGAATCGGCAATGAACAGATCCGCGAGCTGTTGCGCACCTTCGGCCTGCGCACCAGCCTGATCCGCCTCAAGGTTATCGACGCCTTGCACGCCGCCGACCGCAATGGCCGCAGTATTGGCGTGCGCGGGGTGCACGCACAACTGGAACAACTGGATATCCCGCTGTCGTTCCTCAGTGTGCGTGAAGTGCTCAAGCGCCTGTGCACCGAAGGCGTCATACAACTGGGTAGCGACAAGTGCTACAGGCTTAACCCCCAGGCGCGCGCCGTACTGGAGCAAACACCCTCGCGTTGAGCGCATGGCCGGCCATACCTGGCCGGCCCGCGCAGATCAGGGCTTGACCTTGCGCCGCAGAATGCCGTTGATCACCACGACCACCACGGCAATGGCGATGGCCAGCATCTGGAAGGTCTGCTCACTGATCGTGCCCTGCTTCTGCAGGTGGGACAGGCCCAGCATCAGGCCCAGTACCACCAGGATGATCAGAAGTGAATATTTGAGGCGCTGCACGTGTGTCATCGAATGTTCCTTGCAACATCAGGGGCAAATGGCTCGCAACGAGCCGCGGCAATGATACAACGGTCACCGCCCCCGGCGCTGGATTTCCTGCTGGGTGGGGTGACGTCAGCCTGAAAGCATGGGGCTTCCTAGCACCCACGCCGGAGGCACCATGTACAAACCCCTGCTGTTCGCATCGCTGTTACTGACCCCGCTCTCCCTTCATGCACTGGACACCCAGCAGACGCCGACCGAACACCTGCTCGAACTGGGCCGCGAGTTGGCCACCCATGCCGGTGCCAGCCAATGGCAACAACTGTGGCAACGCGTACGCCAGGCCGGCTACCTGCAGACCAACGCCGCACCGGTACATTTCAGCGTGCCCACAGCCCGCTTGCCCGACCTGGCCCGACAAACGCTGGCGCAGGCCGACCAGGCACAGCCACTGAATCAGACCCAGGTACTGTACCGCGGCCATTTTGCCGACCAGGTCATCGGCCAGCGCAACGGCCAGCCGTTGCACGCGCTGTGCCTGCTGGTCGATTGGCGCACGTTGCCGCCGGGCATGCGCGCCACCCCTCAAGCCTATCTGGGTAGCGCCAGTTTGCTGAGCAGCTACCCGTGCGATTGAGGGGTGCTGTACCCACTGCGCATCATCGCGAGCGCCCCGACAGGAAACCAAGAGGCGCAGCCAGATGTCCACGCCATTTCCTACAGCGCCAGATATCGCTGCCTGCAAATCCTGTTCACCGAAGCTACAACCCCCAACCCATATGCCGCCTAGCGACGCGCCTCGGCTGTCGCACAGAATTTGCTCACACCTTCGACACAACGCCGCGGGTGATCGGGTCGCACATCCCATCCACCCCGAAGGAGCGCCATATGCAAATGCCAGATTTGAGCCAGATCGATATCAGCCAACTGCCCCACTCGCTGCAGGCCCTGATCGACTGTATCGGCATCGAAAACGCCTACCAACTGACCTGCGCCTACGGCGGCAGGCCCAAGTACATCCCCAAGCACCGCGAGCGCACCAAGCTCGCTGACGTGCTGCCGGCCGAAGCGCTTGACGCACTGATCAAGCGCTTTGCCGGGGTCGCCCTGGAGATCCCCAAGGCTGACCACTTTCTGCGTCAGCTGCGCAACCAGCAGATCCAGAAGGAAAGCGCCAACGGTTTGTCCCGCAGCCTGCTGGCCAACAAGTACGGCCTGAGCCTGCGGCAGATCGGCAACATCCGGCGCCAGGAGCTTTGCGAGCGCTGACGCCCGAACACCTTGGCAGCTATTCGCGGCTGCCTTAACCCACTACACAGAGCGAGCTTCCCGATATGTCGATAGATAACAGCCTTATAGGCTCCGTGATCAATGCCCTGCCGATGGACCGCATGATCGCCGGTCCCTTGCAGGCCATGGTCCAGGCGCAGGTCACCGCCAGCAAATCGTACGCCGACTTCCTGATGCAGGTATGCGTCCAGGATGGCAAGGCAGTGGCCATCCAGTTCGACTACGACGAAACCATCGTCGACGAACAGGGCGAATACAAAGGCGTGGTCAGCAAGACCATGAAAGTGCCGCTGATGGCGGCCATTACCCACCCGAACATTTCCATCGAAGAGGGCACTGTAGAGTTCGAGCTGGTTATCAACCAGATGTCGGAAGATGTTTCCAGTAAGGACATGAATGCAGAAGTTACCGGCTCACTCGGATGGGGGCCGTTCAGGCTGAACGTGAAAGGCAGCGTGAGCCACAAATCCACGCAAACCCGCAAAACAGATACCCGCGCCCGCTATGCCTTCAACACGACCCTGAAGCGTCAGGAACCGCCCGAAGCGATGATGAGGGTAATCGAGTTCCTCACTGATGCCGCGACCAAGCCAACCGTTGTCCGAACCGCCGAACTGGAAAGCCCGGACGAAATATCCCAGGCGGATACCTTGAAACGGCCCGCGCCTGCGAACCTGGCGACCCCGTAAGACACTGGCACTTGACCCGACAGCCCCTCCTGCCGGTAGTGGGAGGGGCACACCCTGGCCTGAGGAGTCGAATCATTGCAAAAGCCCCCCGCCCCCATGACCTCCATTGACCTGCGTGAAATTACCCGTGGCCTGCAAGAAGCCGCCAGTGCCACCAACAGCCTGATTGCCCAGCAGTACATCAACCTGTTCGACCAGTTTTTCGAGTGCGACACCGAGGCGCTGGGCGCCCCCATGAAAGCCAAGATGGTCGAGGTGGCCATGGATGGGCAGCACATCATGCGCGTCCCCCTGTTTGCGCTGGTGTCACCGAAAGGCCTGGCCCTTGAGCGCATGCAGGTCGACCTGTCGGTAAGGGTCAAAGGCACCGAGGCACAGCAGGCACTGCTGACCGCAAGCGAGAGCAAGGCCGCGAGCTTCAAGGTCACCATTGGCGGCCAAGGCCGTCAGGGCGAAAACCGCGACCCGGACGAAGTGCAGATCCGCATGCAGTTCCAGGCAAGCGAACCGCCAGAGGCCCTGAACCGGTTGATCGAGGAATACACCAACCTGATCGTCCCGGTACGCGCCACCACCCCACCACCCTCACCCGACACCAACGAGTTCATCGAGGCGGCCACCGTCCGTTGATGGCCGCCACGCTGCGGGCCTAGAAGTCGCGCTTGTAGAAGATGTCCAGTGAGCTTGCCAGCCCACTGGCGGCCTCGAGGTAGACCTTCTTGCTCAGCTTGTAACGCAATGCGATCGTGTTGGCCGGTTCGAACACGCCCACCCCGTAACGAAGGCTGAGCTTCTCGGTGATGTTACCGCTGGCGACCACGCTGGTGCTGTTGCCAGAACCTTCGGTATCCAGTTGAAAGTCGTCGATCCCCAGGCTCGACGCCAGGCTGCCGGTAATGCCGGCGCTCCCGGCAAGGCCCAGGCCCAGCGCTGCCTCGGCGAGCATGTTGTTATCTTCGCCGGTATTGCCCAATGGTCGGCCCAAGACCAGGTACGAAAGCGCCTGCTCCTGGCTCATGGCCGGCTCCGAGAACACTTTGGTCGTCGGCTGCTCGGCGCTGCCGCTCAGGCGGATGCCGGCTATCACATCGTCAACCTTGCGGATCGCTTCGATGTCCAGATACGGCTGGTCGATCGGGCCGGCGAACAGCAGACGCGCCCGGCGGATGGTGAGGCGCTGGCCGTACGCACGGTAGCGGCCATCTGCCAGGCTCAGTTCGCCACGGGTATCGAGGTTATCGCCGATGTGCACATGACCCAGCAGGTTGGCAGTCAGCCCGAAGCCGCTGAACGACAGCTTGTCGCGGCCGACTTCGACATCGATGTCCATGGCCATGGCCATGGGTGGTTTGCCTTCCTCGGTCTGGTGACCGACGATTACCGTGTCATCCGACACCTTGACCGTGGACGGCGGCAGCTCACGTACAGTGATCTTGCCCTTGGGCACCTGCACCTTGCCGGTCACCGCCAGCTTGTCATCGATCAGGCGCAAGGTCAGGTCCGGGGCAACTTCCAGTGTGGCGTAGGGCTCGACCGCGACCGGCAGTTGCTGGCCTTGCAGACGCACGTCCATGCCCAGTGCCTGCCCCCAGGTGAGGTTGCCGCTCAACTGGCCACGTCCCGCCTCGCCACTGCGCCAGTTACCGTTGAGCTGCACTTGCTCGCCGGCAATCAGCGCCTGCAATGACAGGTCCTGAAGGCTGGCCGGCAGCTCGGCGCCACTGACTTCGCCACCGCTGAGCATCAGGTTGCCGTTGACCTGAGGTGCCAGCAAGGTGCCTGAAAGCCGACCACTGCCATTGAGCTGCCCGGCCAGGCGTTCGACCATGGGCACGAATGGGCGGGCCACCGACAGGTCCAGCCCGGCCAGTCGGAAATCACCCGACAACGGTTTGTTCTTGCCCAGCGGATCGAGCCGGGCGTTGACGTTCAGCTCACCCAGGCGCTCACCGCGAAACGCCAGGCGCGTATCGATACGCCGCGGTGCCAGCGTGCTGTCCAGGCGCAGGGTCTGATAAGGGAAATCGATCCAGCGGCCTTTGTCGCGCACGCGCAGGGTGCCGCCACTGGCATCGACTACGACAGTGCCCTTGGGGCCGCTGGCCGGGATGTCCAGGTTGATGTCGGCATTGAGCAGGCCTTGCCAGGCAAAGTCCTTCGGCAGCCACTGGGCCAGGCTGCCCAGCGGGAACTGCTTGAGGTGGTAGCGCAGGCGCGGTTCGGGGGCCAGTCGCTGGTCGTCGCCACACAGGCTTGCCTGGCCGGAGCGCCAGCAGTGGGCCCCGAAGTCGAGCTGGCCGCTGGCCAGCCGCTGCAGGCGTGCAGGCGCCTGCAACTGCCAGTCCTGGCCACCGGCCTGGATTCGGCCAGTGGCCAATCGGCCGCGCCAGTCACCTTTGTTCAACTGACCATCCAGGCCAAGGTCGAGCTTGAGCTGCGGGCCGTCCAGCGCCAGGGTCAAGGCCTGTTGGCGAATGTCGCCTTTGCCGTTGGCCTGCAACGTGCCCAAGGCTGTTTCACCCAATTGGATACCGGTTGCCTTGAGCTCCACTACACCGCGTTGGGCGTTGTCCAGGCGGGCATCCAGGTCCAGCTGCTGCAGGCGGTTTTCGGCCTGGGCCAAGCGCTGGCCCTGTAGGGTGAGCGTACCTTGCGGGGCCTGCAAGGTGCCGGCGACATCCAGCCGGCCCTTGACCCGGCCTTGTAGCCTCGGCCACAGCTGGCCCAGGCGCGGCAAGTCAAGGTCGATTCGCCCAGCCAGGCGCTGTTGCAAGCTGCCACTGCCGTTGATGCGGTTGTCACCCAGCTGGATGGCCAGTGTGCCCAGGGTCCAGTTTTGCCCCGCCCCCTGGGCCTCGGCCTTGAGCATGGCTGGCTGGCCACGCAGGCGGCCCTTGAGGTCAAGCTGGGCATCCAGGGTAAGCGCATCGCCTTTCAGTTCGCCTTTACTGCGCAGTGGCCCCGCCAGGGTACCCGGCAGTTCGGCCAGCCAATAGGCCGGGTCGAGCGCGGAGAGCTGCAGGTCGACATCCCAGGCCAGGGTGTCGGCAAAACGTACGGCGACACTGCCGGCTGCCTTGCCCTGGCCGGCGGTCAGCGCCAACTGCGGCAGTTTCACCTGGGTGAGGTCACCTTCGAACGGGCTGGCGATGCTGAACGCTCCCGCCGGGCCGTCCAGGTCCCCGGTGAAAGTCCCCTGGTAATTGCCATCGCGATAATGCACCTGGGTATTGAAGCGCTTGAGGGTGACTTCGGGCGGGGTCTCCATCGGGTACAGGCGCAACCACGGGAAGTCCTGCCAGTCCAGCTGCGCATCGGCGCTCAGGCCTTGCTGCCAGTCAGCCATGGCTTGCAGCTTGACCCGTTGGCTGTCGCTGGCGGTAAGGTCCAGGGCATCGAGCCTGGCGCCTTTGCTGTCGACCAGACCGGACAGGACCAAGGCGATCGGTGACTGCTCGGCCGGCAGGCTGGCCTTGCCGGACAGTTTATAGCCATCGAGCAGATCGCCCTTGGCATCGAGCTCGAGCGCGTTCAATTGCAGGGTGTCAGGCAACGCACCAGCCGGCTTGAACGCCTCGGAGCGGATGTGCAAGGTCGCCGGCAGGTGCTCGGCCAGTGCCTGCAACTGCCCGCTCAATGTGGCATCGAGGTAACCACTGCTGGTGCCGGCGAGTTCCAACGTCTTCTGCAATTGGCCATTGGCCGTCAGTGCCAGTTGCCAGGGTTTTTCGTCTACCGCAGGCAACTGCAATTGCGCCTGTAGTTTTACCGGCCAGTCGCCTTCGGGTTGCAGGTCGCCCTGTAGGCTCAATTGCAGGTCGTCGCGCAGCAGCCGCAGGCTGTCGATGCGTATCCCGCTGTTGGTCCAGTGCGCAGCCAGTTGCAAATCGCCAAGCAGATCGCTGCCATCCAGGCGCAGCTGCCCGACCTTGACCTCGCCCAGTTCGATGGCCAGCGGCAAGCGCAGGGTCGGCAATTGCAGCGGGGCGCTCTCAGTGGGTTCGGTGCTTGGCGCAAAGGCCATGTCAATGCGGTCTGCCTGCAACCGGTCAATGCACAAGGTCGCGCGCAGCAAGCAGGCAGGTGACCAGGCCAGCAACGGCGCCTGCATCTCTACCGTGCTGCCGCCGTCGGCCCAAGTCAGCCGGCTGGCCTGCCAACTGCCCGCCAGGCGACCCTGGAAGTCGGCCACTTCAAGCCCGGGCACCTTGCCCAGTACCCAGCGGCTGCCGGCCTGGGTACCCAGCAGCAAGCCGAGCACCAGGCCCACGCTCGCGACGCCCCCCAACAGGCCCAGTGAAGTAAATTTGATTACGCGTTTCACAGCTCGGGCCCCATGGAAAAGTGCAGGCGAATGCCCCCTTCGTCATCCAGCGCCTTGGCCAGGTCCAGGCGCAGCGGCCCGACCGGCGATACCCAGCGCACACCAAAGCCGACACCGGTCTTGAGGCTGGGCAGCTCCAGGTCGTTGAACGAGTTGCCTTGGTCGACGAACGTCGCGACCCGCCATTTTTCGGTCAGCGAATACTGGTACTCGACACTGCCTGCCACCAGGTAGCGCCCGCCAATACGGTCACCGTCGCTGTTCTTCGGCGACAGGGTCTGGTAGTCGTAACCGCGCACACTCTGGTCGCCACCCGCGAAGAAACGCAGCGACGGCGGAATGTTGTTCTTGAAGCCATTGGTCGCACTGCCACCAAACTGTACGCGCCCGAGAAAGCGGTGGTTGTGGCCGAGTGTGGTCAGGCCTTTGAGCAATACGTTGCCGTGCAGCAGGTTGGTGTCGGACACCAGCCCTTCCTTGGCGCCTTGAACATCGAACTGCAGGCGATAGCCGTTGTGCGGATCGATACGGTTGTCACTGCGCAGGAAGGAAAAGCTGACGCCCGGCATCAGCAGGTTGCTCAAACCGGAGTCGTCACCCAGGCGATATTCTTCGCGTTGGTACTTGAGCGAAATCACCCGCTGCCAGCCACTGGGCAGCTTGCTGTGCCACTCGGGGCCGACCGTCAACAGCTTGCTGAGCGTGTCGGTGCCGGCAAGCTCCTCGTTCTGGTAGCCGCCGGCAAAGCGCAGCTTGTCGGTCAGCGGCGGGTCGAGGGGAATGTCATACCACAGGCCGACGTTCTGGCGCGGGGCCGACAGTTCGGTTTCCCAGCCATAGCTGTGGCCTTGTGGGTTGACCCAGTGGCGGGTCCAGTTGGCCTTGCCGCGCGGCCCGACGTCGGTCGAGAAGCCCAGGCCAAGGCCCATGGTGCGTGGTTTACGGGTTTCCAGATGAACATCCACCGGGACTTCTTCGCCCACAGCAGCAGTGGGCGCCGCATCCACGCGCACGCCTTCGAAATAGCCGCTCGATTGCAGGTCGTTGTTCAGCTCTGCGACCAGTTCCGAGTCGTAAGGGGTACCCGGCTTGAACGACACCATGCGCTGCAGCAGGTCCTCGTCCAGCGGTGTGTCGCCACCGAAGGTGACGGCGCCCAGGCGATAACGCGGGCCACTCTGGTAGACCAGTTCGATATCCGCCACACCGGCTTGCGGGTCGACGGCCAGGCGCTGGCTACTGAAGCGCCCACTGAAGAAGCCATAGCGCGACGCCTGGTTCTGGATCAACCGCTTGGCATCCTCGTAATGGCCGTGATTGAGTTGCTCACCCGGCCGCAGCGCCTTGCTGTCAGGCACGCGGAAGGCCTTCATCTCGCTTGCTGGGCCCTCGATGCGCACGGTCACGTTGCGCAGGCGAATCGGTTCGCCCGGGTTGATGCTGATGATCAGTTGTGGGGGATGGTCTGCGTCGCTGGCGGGCTTGACCTCGGTATCGATCTGCGCCTGATAGTAGCCAAGTGCCTGCGCCGCTTTGCGCGCCTGCTCCTCTGCCCCGCGACTGAAGCGCAAAAGTGCTTCTTCGTCGCGGTCACCCAATGTGCCTATATAGCCTTCGACATTGGCTTTGAGCGCCTTGTTGGCCGGCTTCACCTTCACCAACAACTCGCTCTGGCCCCATGCTGCGAAACTGGCGACCCAGAAAACCAGGCCCCAGGTCAATCTTCCTGAATACGTCATGCGGCGCATGCTACCAGAGCCGGGCGCTCAAGGGAGCCGCCTGGCGGCCTGTTCAGGCAAAAGCGGGTTTTGAAGAGACTGGATTAGGATGAAAGAACACCCTCTCTCGGATCGGTCCTACAGCTACTTCGCCAATTTCCTCATAACCCTGACGCTGGTAAAAAGCCAGGTAGTGCTCGTTACCGGTGTCCAGCACCACCCCTTGGGTGCCTGGGTCTTCCGCGCACCAGCCGTGCACGGCTTGTAACAATTGCTCGCCGTAATGCTTGCCCTGAAATTGCGGATGCACCCCCAGCAAAGGCAGCACATGCACCTGGTCAGTGGGCAGACAGCTGGCCAACGCAGCCTGGTAGTCCATGTAGCGCCGCGTACAGCGCAGGCCGGTACCCAGCATCATGCGCAGGCGCCAGGCCCAGCTGTCGGCCACGCCCAGCCTGCGCAGCGGCGGCACGATCAGGGCCAGGGCAATCAGGCGGTCCTCGACCAGCAGGCCAATGGCGGGCAGTTGCAGGTAGAAGTGCTGGCGCACCCATTCGCGCACCATCACCCGCAGACGCCGCTCATACCCCGGGCGCTGGGCTTCGAAGATATAGGCGAAGGTGGGCTCGTGGCGGTAGGCGTTGTACAGCAGCGAACGTGCCTCGCGGCTGTAACCATCGTCGAGCAGGCAGACACGGGCCGGGGCGGCTGTGGTTTCGGGCATTGCGGGCAGACCTCCTGGAATGGGCGTTCAGTGCCTTGGAGGTGCCCCAGCGCGCTTCGTTCACCCCCAACAGCACGTTAGCAGCAGGCTCGCCTGGCCGCCATGCTGGTGATGCAGGTCGATGTCGGCTAGCATCGCGCCTTTTACCGGGATTGTCTTTCCATGAAGATCGTCTGTTTCAACATCAACGGCCTGCGGGCCCGCCCGCATCAGCTGGCGGCGCTGATCGAAAAGCACCAGCCGGACGTGATCGGCCTGCAGGAAACCAAGGTCAGCGACGATCAGTTCCCGCTGGCCGACGTGCAGGCACTGGGTTACCACGTGCACTACCATGGCCAGAAAGGCCACTACGGCGTGGCCCTGCTGTCGCGCCAGGCGCCGCTGAGCCTGCACAAGGGCTTTGCCACCGACGAAGAAGATGCCCAGCGCCGCTTCATCTGGGGTACCTTCGCCGATGCCGACGGCAGCCCGATCACCATCATGAACGGCTATTTCCCCCAAGGTGAAAGCCGCGACCACCCCACCAAGTTCCCGGCCAAGCAGCGCTTCTACAGTGACCTGCAGGCACTGCTGGAAAGCCAGTTCCGCAACGACCATCCAGTGCTGGTGATGGGCGACATGAACATCTCGCCGCAAGACTGTGATATCGGCATCGGTCCGGACAACGCCAAACGCTGGCTGAAGACCGGCAAGTGCAGCTTCCTGCCGGAAGAGCGTGAGTGGATGGAACGTTTGAAAGGCTGGGGGTTGGTAGACAGCTTCCGCCACCTGTACCCGGACGTGACCGACCGTTTCAGCTGGTTCGACTACCGAAGCCGCGGCTTCGAGGACGAGCCCAAGCGCGGCCTGCGCATCGACCTGATCATGGCCTCGCAGCCGCTGGTGCCGCGCATCAAGGCAGCGGGCGTGGACTATGAGCTGCGCGGGATGGAAAAGCCGTCGGACCATGCGCCGATCTGGCTGGAGTTGAGCTGATTTTGGTGACGGGCCCAAGGTGCACGCCTTGGGCCCACACTCACAACCCCAACCTCAACGCTTCCCCCACCCCCGCCCCACGCACATCGTCCGCCGCGCTGACCAGGGCAAAGTTATAAGCCCCATGCGACCAGTACCGCGCCTCCAGCTGGCCATCGACCCGCTGCCCGTCCGGCATGCGCCGATAAAGGTTGCCCGGCGAGCGCAGGAACAGGCTGATGCGCTGGCCCTTGCCATCTTCGAACACCAGTAATGCAGCCGGCCCCTGCTCGTTGCTGAGCAAGCGCGCGCCCACCGGTTTGAAGCCATACCCCGCCAGGTCCGGTAACTGGCCCACCCGGCTGAAATGGCGGCCCAGCCAGTCGCGCAACTGCCCAGGATCACTGGCCTGGATATCCAGTGCTTCACTGCTGGCGAACAAACGGTGCGCCTGAACAGCATCAGCCATGGGCAGGTCGACCCGCGCCAGGGTTGCATCGCGCACTTGCCAGCCGCCCAAGCCCCCCACACCCAACGCCAGCATCACTACCGCCGCCGCAGCCCAGCGCCGCTGCCGACGCTGGCGCAATTGCCGACGCAACTGGCCAAGGTCCAGCTGCGCCGCACCGGGCAGCTCGCCCAACCCGGCCAGCGCTGTGCGCAGCCTTCGGGCATCGGCGCGCCAGCCTTCCACCCGTGCCGCAGCTTGCGGGTTGGCCGCCAGCCAGGCCTGCACCTCGGCCCGGCGCACAGGTTCCAGGCGCTCATCGACGTAAGCGTGCAATTCATCATCGCTGGGGATCAGGCGCGTCATTTCAGTCTCCGCAAGGCCGGGGGTTGGGGGTTGCCCTCGGTCAGTTCGCGCAAGGCATTGCGCGCGCGCGACAGGCGCGACATCACAGTGCCGATGGGGATGCCCAAGGCCTGGGCGGCCTCCTTGTAACTCAAGCCTTCGATGCTGACCAGCAACAACAAGGCACGCTGCTCCGCCGTCAGCCGGGCAAAGGCCTGCAGGTCGGCCTGTGCCAGGACGATGGTTTCGAGGTTGTCACCGGCCGGCTCATCGTCGTGCTCGTTACGGCCGAACCAGGACAACCAGCGCGCATGCAATCGCTCACGGCGCTTACCGTCGAGGAACTGTCGATAAAGTATGGTGAACAGCCAGGCACGCAGGGCATCGGCGTCCCGTTGCTGGTCGCGACGGCTCAGGGCCCGCTCGACCGTAGCCTGCACCAGGTCGTCGGCGCTGCCCGGCTCGCGGGTCAACCACACGGCAAAGCGGCGCAGGCGGGCCAGCAGCTCGCGCCACTGGTGGTCGTCCAAATCATGCATGGCTAGGTCCCGGCCTCTGGGGTTGTCAGTGTAAAGGGCAGACGCCTGTGAACAAATTCTATTCCCGATGAGGGAATAACTTTTTCTCTGACACGTCGTACTGGCACCTTCACTGAACCGGACGATGACCATGAACACACCCTTGCACGGCCCGGCCAAAGCCTTGCGCCTGGCCGCCATTGGCGGCGTGCTGCTGGCCGCAGGTGCCGGCTTTGCCTATGCCGCTGGCTGGCTCGGCGCCCCCCGACTGACGCCACAACGCATCATCGACACCTTCGAAGCCCAGGCCGGGCATTACCCAGGCTACCGCAAGAACCACGCCAAGGGCTTGTGCGTGAGCGGCTACTTCCAGGCCAGCGGGCAGGCCGCCAACCTGTCCACGGCGCGCGCCTTCAGCCAGCAACGGGTGCCGGTGGTTGGCCGCTTTGCCATTGGCGGTGCCAACCCGTTCGCCCCGGATACGGGTATACCGGTACGCAGCCTGGCGATTGAGCTGAGCACCGACGACGGCCAGGTCTGGCGGACGGGCATGAACAACCCTCCGGTGCTGGCAGTCAGCACGCCGCAAGCGTTCTACCAGCAAGTACTGGCGAGTGCACCAGACCCGGCGACCGGCAAACCGGACCCTGGCAAGCTGCAGGCGTTCTTCGCCGCCCACCCGGAAAGCGCGGCGTTTCGCCAATGGGCGGCGGGTTACAAACCCAGCGACAGCTTCGCCAACACGCAATACCACAGTATCAATGCCTTCCGCCTGATCGACGCAGCTGGCGCGGCGCATCCGGTGCGTTGGCAGCTCGAGCCACAAACTGCATTTGCAGCATTACCCGCGCAAGTTGATGACAAGCAATTCCTGCAACACGACTTGCAGCAGCGCCTTGCCCAAGGCCCGTTGCGCTGGACGCTGCGCCTGGTACTGGCCGAACCAGGCGATGCCGTGGACGACCCTGCACGGCCGTGGCCCGCCGAGCGGCGCAGCGTGGACGCCGGCACTCTGGTGCTGGAACAGGTTGACGCCCCCGAGCAAGGGGCCTGCCGCGACCTCAACTTCGACCCGCTGATCCTGCCGCGCGGTATAGAGGCGTCGGCCGACCCGATCCTCGCCGCCCGCTCGGCCGCCTATTCGGAATCGTTCAACCGCCGTAGCCGCGAATCGCTCAGCACCGGAGCCAAGCCATGAAACCTCAAGCCTTCCACCCTTTCGCCCGCTTGTTGCACTGGCTGATGGCCGTGCTGATTCTTGCCATGCTGTTCATCGGCGTGAGCATGGTCGCCGACCTGTCGCTACGCCACCCGGTGCTGATCAGCCTGCACAAGGCCACCGGGCTGGCCCTGCTGGTGCTGGTGGTACTGCGCATCGCTGTGCGCCTGACCCTACCTCACCCGCCCCTGCCGAACGACCTGCCAAAACTGCAGCGCTGGGCCGCCGGAGCCTCGCATCTGCTGCTCTATGGCCTGATGCTGGCCATGCCGCTGCTGGGCTGGGCCATGCTGTCGGCAGGCGATTACCCGCGCCCGCTCGGCTTGCCCGCCATCGCCCCCCACAACCTGCAGCTATATGCCGTGTTGCGCCAGGCCCATGGCTGGGCCGGCTACCTGCTGTTTGCCACGGTGCTGGTGCATGTGGGGGCCGCCTTGATGCATGCGTGGGTGCGCCGTGACGGTGTGTTGCGTAGCATGTGGCCTGGCCCCTTGCACCGCAGCGAATGAACGGTAGCAGCACGGGGTTCGACAGTCGATAATGATTCCTAATAATATCGGTTTTGTTTGCCACTCTGCCCTGGACTGCCCATGAACGTCGCAAAGGATCCTGCAACCCTTCTGCCTGCCAGCACCCTGAACCTGCGCCCGCTGCTGCTGGCCAACATGGCCTGCACCATGTCGATGATGGCGTTCGTCGCCCTGATCGGCCCGATAGCCCGCCAGCTTGGCATGGCCACCTGGCAAGCCGGCGCCGCCGTGACCGTGGCCGGCGTGGTCTGGGTGCTGCTGGCCCGGCCCTGGGGCCGCGCGGCAGACCGCCTGGGCCGCCGGCGCATCCTGCTGCTGGGCAGCGCCGGCTTCACCCTGGCCTACTGGCTGCTGTGCCTGTTCGTTGAAGGCGCACTGCGTTGGATGCCGGGGGCGACCTTGGCGTTCATCGGCCTGATGATCGCGCGTGGTTGCATCGGCGCCTTTTATGCCGCCATCCCGGTAGGCTGCAACGCGCTGATCGCCGACCATGTGGAGCCGCAACGCCGGGCGCGGGCCATGGCCTCACTGGGGGCGGCCAACGCCGTCGGTCTGGTGGTCGGGCCGGCGCTGGCCGCACTGCTGGCGCGGCACAGCCTGAGCCTGCCGTTCCATATCATGTCGCTGCTGCCGGCCACTGCCTTCCTCGTGCTGTTTTTCACCCTCAAACCACAGGCGCTGCCGCACAGCCACGTCCCCAGCCCGGTGCGGCTGAACGACCCGCGCCTGCGCCGGCCGCTGCTGGTGGCATTCAGCGCCATGCTCAGCGTGACCGTGTCGCAGATCATCGTCGGTTTCTTTGCCCTTGACCGCTTGCATCTGGGCCCTGCCGAAGCGGCCCAGGCGGCTGGCATCGCCCTGACCACCGTGGGTGTGGCACTGATGCTGGCCCAGGTGATACTGCGCCAACTGGAGTGGCCACCGCTGAAGATGATCCGGGTGGGTGCCACGGTATCGGCACTGGGCTTTGCCTGTGGCTCGCTGGCCACCACGGCGCCGTGGCTGTGGGCTTGCTATTTTGTTGCGGCGGCCGGCATGGGCTTCGTCTTCCCGGCGTTTTCGGCACTGGCGGCCAATGCCATGCAGGCCACCGAACAAGGTGCCACGGCCGGTTCCATTGGCGCCGCCCAAGGCATGGGCGCGGTGATCGGGCCGCTCGCCGGTACCTTGGTGTATGCCCTTGATCCGCGCTTGCCATTCCTGGCCGTGGCCGTGCTGTTGCTGCTGGTCGGGCTGTGGCCGATGCCGCGTGAGCAGCGGGTTTGAGAAGCACAGCGCGCAAGGGCGCAGAGTGTGTTTTAATGCGCATCGCTCATTATTATTGACACCTCTGATTACAAGGCGGCTATGGACACGGGGACGCGACTCAAACTGGTGCGTGAACGCAACAACCTCTCCCAACGGGAACTGGCCCGTCGCAGCGGGCTGACCAATTCGACGATCTCGCAGATCGAGCAGAATCGCGTCAGCCCTTCGGTCAGCTCCCTGAAAAAACTGCTCGAAGGCATTCCCATGAGCCTGGCGGAGTTTTTCAGCTTCGACGAGCCGGTGCGTGAGGAACGCTACGTATTCCGTGGTGGCGAACAACCCGACCTGGGCCGCAATGGCCTGCGCATGCTGCTGGTCGGCGCCAGCGTCGAAGGCCGCCAAATGCGCATGCTGCGTGAGCTGTATGCACCCGGCGCCGACTCTGGCGAGCCGATCGTGCACGCTGAAGGCGAAGAATGCGGGTTGGTCACCCGTGGCACAGTCGAGCTGTGGGTCGACGGCCAGGTCAGCGTGCTCAATTCGGGCGACGGCTACTACATCCCTACGACCCTGCCGCACAGTTTCAAGAACATCGGCCCGGATGAGGCCGAGATCATCAGCGCCAACACGCCGGCGAATTTCTGATCTTGACCCACAGACCTTCACTGAGCGCCCGGGATGTCTATCAGTGCCTGCGTAATGTGGCCCTTGGCGTGCATCACCTTGAGGTGGCTGCACGCCGCGATGGCGGCCTGGTCGATGTCGGCATCCAGGGCTGGCAACTGACGTTGGCCCTGGATACCGAAGGCCTGTCGCATTGCGTTCATTGCCAAGCCCCCGACGGCGAACAGGCCGGCCTCGAACACTGGCAGCGCTATGGCACCAACCCCACCGACCTGCTCAGCCTGTGGGAGCGCACTCAGCTGGAGAGGCTGCTGGCCCCCTGACGTAGCGCCTCCTCGACAAAGTCCAGGCGGTCCTGGCCGAAGAACATCCCATCACCGACAAAACAGGTGGGCGCGCCAAACACCCCGCGCGCCACAGCGGCCTCGGTCGCCTGCTTTAGCGCTGCTTTTACTTCGCTGTCAGCGGCCAGGGCATGAAAAACCTGCGGGTCGAAGCCTGCCTGCGCGAGTGTTTCATTCAGCACAGCGCTGTCGCTCAGGTTGCGGCGCTGTACCCACAGCCCAGTGAACAGCACCGATAGCAATGCCTCGAACCGATCAGGTGAACGCAACTGGGTCCCTGTCACGCCGCGCATCAACGTCAGGGTATTGACCGGGAAGCCCGGCGGCATCCCGAACGGCACACCGTAGCGTTCGGCAAAGCGGGCCAGGTCGGTGAACATGTAGCGCCCTTTGGCCGGGATCATGGCCGGCGAAGCATTGCCGGTAGCCTGGAAAACCCCGCCAAGCAGCATTGGCCGGTAGCGCAGCGTAGCGCCGTGGCGGGCACACAGGTTCGGCAGTTGGGTCCAGGCCAGGTAGCTGGCCGGGCTACCCAGGTCAAAAAAGAAATCGACAGACGTTTGCATGGTGACGGTCCTTGCATGTTAACGGGGGTTACCAGCGTTCCATCCAGGGGCGCAGGTCCAGCTCGAAGGTCCAGGCATCGCGGGGCTGGGCGTGCAGGAACCAGTAACTGTCGGCAATGTGCGCCGGGTCAAGGATGCCATCCTGGTCCTTGAGGGCATAGCGCTCGGGGAAGCTGTCGCGGATGAAGGCCGTGTCGATGGCACCGTCCACCACCACATGGGCGACATGGATGTTGCGTGGCCCCAACTCGCGCGCCATGCTCTGCGCCAGGGCACGCAAGCCATGCTTGGCCCCGGCGAAGGCTGCAAAACCGGCTGCGCCGCGGGTACCGGCTGTAGCGCCGGTGAACAGGAGGGTGCCGCGCTCACGCTGAACCATGCGCCGGGCCACCGCCTGCGCGGTGAGGAAACCGGCAAAGCAGGCCATTTCCCAGATCTTGAAGTACTTGCGTGGGGTTTCCTCGAGGATGCTGCACGGCACATTCGCACCGATATTGAAGACAAATGCCTCAATCGGACCTATATCACGCTCGATAGTCTCTACCAGCTCGGCCACCTCCTCTTCCTTGCGCGCATCAGAGCCGAAACCGTAGGCCTGGCCGCCAGCGGCGTGTATTTCCTCCAGCAGCGGCTGCAGTTTGTCGGCCTGGCGACGGGTTACGCAGGCAATATAGCCCTCACGCGCAAAACGCTTGGCGATCTCGCCGCCAGTGGCGTCGCCCGCCCCGATCACCAGCACGACTTTTTGTTGTTCTGACATGCCTGCCTCCATTGGTAAATGATCGTTTAGTAAACGAACGCTATGTTATGATCGCGGTCATCGTCAAGCCTGTTTGCCGAGGCATGTGAATGCGCTATTCCAACGAACACAAACAGCAAACCCGCGAACGGTTGCTGGCCAGCAGCGGCGCGCTGGCCAAGCGCGGGGGTTTTGCCAGTACCGGCGTGGCCGGGTTGATGAAAGCGATCGGCCTGACCGGCGGTGCCTTCTACAACCACTTCCCGTCCAAGGACGACCTGTTTACCGAGGTGGTACGCCAGGAGCTGAGCAACAGCCCCCTGGCACGCCTGGCCAACCAGGGAGCCAACCGTGAACGCCTGGGCCGCTGCCTGCAGCAGTACCTGAGCCTGGCCCACCTGCGCAATGCCGAAGGTGGATGCCCGTTGCCGCCGCTGGGTGTGGAAATCGCCCGGGCCGACACGCCGGTGCGTGAAGTGGCTGAGCACTGGCTGGTAGAACTGCACCGGGCCTGGAGCACAACCCTGGAGGATGAGCAGCAGGCCTGGGTGCTGATCAGCCAGTGCGTAGGGGCATTGCTGGTCGGGCGCATGCTGGCCAGTGAAAGCGTGCAAGCGCAGGTACTGGGCGCCAGCCGCCAGTTTGTCGAACAGGCCCTGCATGAGGCGGATTAGTGCCCTGCTGGGTTTTCTATTGGCCCTCCCTGCGCTTGCCGAACAGGCCTGCCCGCCTGGGCAGTATCAAGTGTGTCTGATGGGCTGCTTTTGCGCCCCGATCGATCCAGGCCAGGCCGGGCAGATCCTCAAGGATGTGGAGGTCATGGCCTCGTCCAGCCTGGCATACGCCTTGCGCCAGGCCCGCGACGAAGCCACGGCCAGCGGTGTGCAGCCGATTCCGTTGCATATTCGGGCGCAGCTGGAACCCTGGTATGACTTTGCCGTGCTCGACGCGGCGCGCTTCCGGGTGGGGGATGAGCAACAGATCAGCGCAGCCAATGCGCTATTGCAGAACCCCGATGTGAACGCCGTTACACTGATCGACACGATCATCTTCCGCCGGGCCGCCGATGCCGAGGACAACGTGGCCTTGTGGGCGCACGAGCTCAAGCATGTGCAGCAGTATCAGGAGCTGGGCGTGGAGGAGTTTGCCCGACGCTATACGCGCAACTTCGACGACCTGGAGGGGCCGGCCTACAAGATCGAGGCCGAAGTCGACAAGGCGCTGCGCGAGCGTCGTTCAGGCCTGGCCCGCTGATCGCTGCCATTACGCTCCACATCTACAGCGCCTGTCTTGCCCGGCGCAAAATTCAGCCGGTAGGAGCGGGTTTACCCGCGAATACGGTAGCGGCGGCAACGGAGAACGACTGGTGGAGATTGGCCAGCAGGCCCGGCCCTTTCGCGGGTAAACCCGCTCCTACGACGGCCTGCGCCCAACCCCCGATGTGTGTCCACCCCGCTCCTACGACGGCATGCACCCAATCACCAATGTGTGTCACCCCGCTCCTACACGACGGCATGCGCCCCCCCCCCGATGTGTGTCCACCCCGATCTGTGTAGGAGCGGGTTTACCCGCGAATACGGTAGCGGCCACAACGCTGAACGGCGGGTGGAGATTGGCCAGAAGGCCCGGCCTCTTCGCGGCTATCACCCCTTTGATACGACCAAGCTTTTCAGCTCTCAGCACCGCAGAAAAGCTTGACCGCCAACACAGCATCTACATGGGAACGTAAAGGCGCTCAAGACACCGCCGAAGCCTCCACCGCCTGCTCACGGCTGGCATAACGCTGCGCCAGCACAGCACACACCATCAGCTGTATCTGGTGGAACAGCATCAGCGGCAGGATCATCGCGCCAATGCCACTGCCCACGAACAACACCTGGGCCATGGGCACACCCGTAGCCAGGCTTTTCTTGGAGCCGGCAAACAGGATGGTGATGCGATCCTCAAGGTCAAAGCCCAGCGCCTTGCCAAGCAAGCGGGTGCCAAACAGCACCACTGCCAGCAGAATTGCGCACACCACGAACAACCCCGCCAAGTGCTGCGGCGATACGGTGTGCCACAAACCGGTAACCACGGCCTCACTGAAGGCGGTGTACACCACCAGCAGGATCGACCCCTGGTCCACCACCTTGAGCCAGCGCGCATTGCGCTTGACCCAGGCACCGATCCAGCGCCGCGCGACCTGCCCGGCAACGAACGGCACCAGCAGCTGCAAAGTGATCTTCAACACCGCATCCAGGCCGGAACCTGTATCACCACTGGCACCCAGCAACAACATCACCAGCAACGGTGTGAGGAAGATACCCAGCAGGCTGGAGGCCGCCGCGCTGCAGATAGCCGCTGGCACGTTACCGCGGGCCAGCGAGGTAAAGGCAATGGCCGACTGCACGGTTGCAGGCAAGGCACACAGGTACAGGATGCCAAGGTAAAGCTCGTTACCCACCAGCGGTAGAAACAGAGGTTTGAACGCCAGGCCCAGCAGCGGGAACAATACGAAAGTACAGGAGAACACCAGTAGGTGCAGGCGCCAGTGCCCGGCACCGGCAATGATGGCTTCACGGGACAGTTTGGCGCCATGCAGGAAGAACAACAGGCCAATGGCCAGGTTGGTCAGCCAGCCGAAATACACCGCGCCATCGCCCGAGCAAGGCAGTACGGTGGCGATGAGTACCACACCGAGCAAGGCCAGGGTGAAATTGTCAAATAACATGCGCAAATACTTCATCACTGTATCCATCTTGTCATGGTGGGTGGGCAGACGATAAGGTCTTTGGCTCCCCGTCGCTAACGCCGGAACCCCGAGTGGTATCGCTCAACGGACACGCTCCACAAAAGGACTCACCATGCTCCGCCCACGTCTGGCTGCACTTGCAGCCGCCATTACCCTTGCCTTAGGCCATGCCAGCGCCCAGGCCGACGACCAGTTACAGGCCAAGGTCGACCAGATCATCCGCCCGCTCATGCAGGAACAAGGCATCACCGGCATGGCTGTGGCCATCTATGCACGCGACCACGCGCATTACTTCAGCTACGGTGTGGCCAGCAAGGCCGACAACGTACCGGTCAGCCGCGATACGCTGTTCGAGATCGGTTCGCTGAGCAAGACCTACACGGCCACCCTGGCCGCGCTTGCCAGCGCCGAGGGCAAGCTTGACCTCGAGGCCCCGGCCAAGCGCTATCACCCGGCATTGGCCGGCGTCCCCATCGGCGACGCGACGGTGCTGGAACTGGGCGCCTATAGCGCCGACTGCCTGCCACTGCAGTTCCCCGACACCGTACAAACACCGCAACAGGTAGTCGATTTCTTCCGCCACTGGCAACCTCGTGCCAAACCTGGCACCCAGCGCTGCTACTCCAACCCCAGCCTGGGTTTGTTCGGTGACCTGGCCGCCCGTGCGCAGCATCAACCGTTTTCCACGCTGATGAGTGAGGGCCTGCTGACGAAGATGGGCCTGAAAAATACCTACCTTCAGGTTCCGGCCAGCGCTCAGGGGCTTTATGCCCAAGGGTATGACGCCGACGACAAGCCGGTGCGTGTAGGGCCCGGCCCTTACGCCGATGAGGCCTACGGCATCAAAACCAGCGCCAGCGACCTGCTGCGCTATGTGCGGTTGCACATGCAGCCGCAGGGCCTGCCACCGGCCCTGGCGAAAGCCACCGCCCTTACCCAGCAGGGCTACTTCCAGGTTGGCGCCATGACGCAAGGCCTGGGCTGGGAACGCTACCCCTACCCGGTCACGCTGAGCACACTGATCGATGGCAACAGCCCACGGCTGATCCGCGAACCGCAGGCCACCACTCGCTTGCAGCCGGCCCTGCCCGCGCTACCGGCAGCCTGGTACAACAAGACCGGCGCCACCAACGGCTTCGGCGCGTACGCCGCGTTCGTGCCGGCAGAACAGCTGGCAGTCGTGCTGCTGGCCAATCGGAATTACCCCAACCAAGCGCGGGTTCAAGCCGCCTTCGACATCCTTTCCGGCTTATAACGCGAGCTTTGATTGTCGGACAAAACGACAGAATGTAGTGAGCAAAAATATTCACTACAAAATGGTTGACGCCGTTCATCGCGCTTGGGCATGATGAAGCCGTCTCCCCGATCGGGAGCGGTGGCAAGGGTGTTCCAGACGGCCTGCGCGGTAACGCAGGCCGTCCGTGGAGAGGGAAACTGTCCAAAAGGCAGCGTGAGAAAGCCCCTGTTGCGATGCTGCTGTAGCAGCCTTGGTAGTGCGCTACACCGTGATAGCGCCAACTGTGAAAATCACCTACGAATGGGTAATGGGGGCTTTATGATGAACTTGAACAACAATCCGACTATCGACCAATTGGCCCAGCTGTTCGCCGTGCGCAAGGACAGCCTTGACGACCATTTGCTGTGGGTTAGCCAAACCGGTGAAGTGCGCCTCGACCGCCTGCCACCGAACACCGTCGAAGATGAATTTGAAGAGCACCTGCCCAGCATGCGTGCCCGCTTCAAGGTCTACCGCCGTGGCCAAGGCTACGTCGGCAAGAAAGCCGCCGCCGACACTGAATTCGTTGGCCGCGTGCTGCAGACCCTGCAACAAGAATGGCCCGCTGCCCGTGAGCAGCAGGCAGTCAAGGTGATCGAACCGCTGAATTGAGGGTTCGCACCCTTACCAGAGCCCGGCCTGCATAGGCCGGGCTTTTTCATGCCTGGCGCCGCTGCAGACGGGTTTCCGGCAGAGGCAAGGCGCCTGTTGCCATCGCCCGGGCGCGGTCGACACCCCACACCAGCGCACGGGTCATGGTCTCGCCCGGCAGCGCGGGGTAATACTCTTCCAGCAACGCCCGCCCATCCCCGGCGTACAACCCCAGAAACAGCTGCGTCGCCCCCAGGCGCGACAAGCGCACCTGCACGTCCAGTGTGGTGCCGTCGCTGAGTGCTTCGTCGTGGCAGCGGCTGTGCAGCTGTGCGTCGGCCCACTGCCAATAGGTTTCTTCCCTGACTCGCATGAGCATTCAATCCTCCGTTGCTGGAATGCCGCGTCAGAAAACCACAGGCCGGGCCATCCGGCGAGCGCTACCGGGCAATACCATGAGGCGGATCAACGAATGGCAATAAAAACCCCGCCGTTGGGCGGGGGGCGTGTGCAGGCGCGGGATCACTTCTTGAGCGGTACCCGCGGCATGAAGCGGCCTTTTTTGCTGCGCTGCAAATGTGCAGGCTGGAGCTGTTCGGAATCATCCAGCGTCATGTGGGCGAAACCCAGGCGAAATGCAGCCTGGCCGCAACGCACCTGGCTGTTGATCGGGAACGCATCGTTCAGGTCTTCGAAAAAGGATTCGCTCATGCCCAGTCTCCCTCCAGTGGCGGTCGCGTCGGCAACCAGACAAGTTGCCCAGGAAACGCGGCCTGTGAAAGTGAGACTAGCTGGTCATTTGCGGACCGACCGGACAAGAACCTTGCAGCCGACCAATGGCAAAAGGCTTTACTTCAGGCGTACTGCCGTACCGGTGGCAAATACCACGACCATGCCGCCCTGTACCGACGGCATGCTGATCTCAAAATCCACCCCCACTACCGCATCGGCTTGCAACTGTCGTGCCCGGGCCTTGAGTTCTTCAGTGGCCTGCTCCCGGGCCTCGCGCAGCGCGCTTTCCAAGGTTTGCGAACGGCCACCGAAGAAGTCGCGAAACCGTGCAAAGAAATCGCGCACGAAGTTGATACCTTGCACCGATTCGGAACTGACCACGCCCAGGTATTCGGCAATCGGGCGGCCTTCGAGCTGGCTGGTGGTGGAAATGATCATGGATGCGCTCCGTTGGCCTGGCAGAAAGAGGCCGATTCTAACAGAGCGCAGGTCAGCAGATTTAAGCGCTTTACGCGTTGGCAGCCCGCAAACGCTGACCGATGCGTGCACCGAATACATTCACCAGCAGGCCGGCCATCACCAGCAATGCGCCCCAGCCCTGCGTAGCGGTCAGGCGCTCTCCCAGCAGCAATGCCGACGAACTCAGCCCAATCACCGGTACCAGCAGCGAGAATGGCGCCACTTTGCCTGCCGGGTGACGCGACAGCAACTTGCTCCACAGGCTGTAGCCGAGCATGGTGGCCACAAAGGCCAGATACGCCAGGGCCAGCACCGAACTCCAACTGATATTGGCCAAGGCATGGCCAATGCGCTCGGGGCCTTCCAGCCACCAGGACAGTGCCAGGAATGGAAGTGGCGGTATCAGCCCACCCCAGATCACCAACGCGACCAGGTCGACCGAGCCGAACCGCCGGGTAATGATGTTGCCAAGGCCCCACATCGCACCACCACACAGGGTCAGCACCAACGCCAGCATGGGCACATGGCCGCCGTCTTCGCTGCCGATCAGTGCCAGGCCGCCGGCCGCCACCAGCAGCCCCAGCACGCTGGCCAGGCGCAGCCGCTCACCGAGAAACAACGCAGCAAAACCGAGGGTGAAGAAGGCTTGCGACTGCAGGATCAACGAAGCCAACCCTGGCGGCATGCCGCTGTACATGGCCTGAAACAGGAACGCGAACTGGCCCAGTGAAATGGTCGCACCGTAAGCGATCAGCCAGCGCCACGGCAGTTTGGGCCGCCTGACCAGCAAGATCGCCGGGAACGCCACCAGCAAGAAACGCAATGCCCCCAGCAACATCGGTGGCAACCCGTCGAGGCCAACCTTGATGACCACAAAGTTGACGCCCCAGGCGACAATCACCACCAGGGCGATAAGCAGGTCCTTGAGTGGCATTGCGACTTCCTTCTGCAGGCTTTTTAGACATATTTCGTTACAGCATAACGGTATTCCTTGAAAAGGGACCAGCACAGTTGAAACCAATGGTTGCACTACAGTGACTGTTCCGTCTGCCCGCTGTCGGCTGGACGACCAACTGCCAAATCAGCAAGCACAGGTTCAATCCTGATAACCAGGCGCCACCTTTTCCAACATTCGCAACAACGCCGCCCACGCCAATTGCAGCGCATCCGGGTCGGTCAGTTCCCCCTGCTTCAACCCTCTCCCCGGCGCGTTGAACTGCCGTTCGGTACGCACGCACACTTCGGTCGACGGCAATATCAGTTGCCCAGCACTTTGCGCCGCCAACTGGATCTCGCAAGCCTTCTCCAGGTAGTACATGCGCAGGAAGGCTTCAGCCACACTACGCCCCGTGGTCAACAGCCCATGGTTGCGCAGCATCATCACCGGCTTGTTGCCCAGGTCGGCCACCAGCCGTTGCTGTTCATCCATGTCCAGCGCGACGCCCTCGTAGGCGTGGTAAGCCACATTGCCGTAAAACTCCATGGACATCTGGTTGACCGGCAGCAGGCCACATTCCAGTGCGGCCACCGCGCAGCCTGCGCAGGTGTGGGTGTGTAGCACGCACCGGGCATCCTCGCGGGCAGCGTGAATGGCACTGTGAATGACGAACCCCGCCGGGTTGACCGGGTGACGGGCAGCCCCCACCGGCCGCCCCTGCAGGTCGATCTTCACCAGGCTGGACGCTGTGATCTCCTCGAAGAGCAGCCCATACGGGTTGATCAGGAAATGGTGCTCGGGCCCAGGCAGGCGCAGGGAGATATGCGTGAAGATGAGATCGCTCATGCGAAAGTGCGCGATCAGCCGGTAGCAGGCAGCCAGCTCCCGACGCAGGCTTAGTTCCGTTTCAGTCATCTTGTTGCCCCTTTACTGAACGCTATTTGCTGGCCCAGGCGTTGAAGCGTTGCTCCAGTTCTTCACCATGATCGACCCAGAATTCCACGTTCATGGCCAGCGCCCCTTGCAGGTTCTGTGGCGAAGTGGGTACCCAGTTGGCCAGCGCCGGGTCAAGCCTGGCCGCGGCTTGGGTATTGGTGGGCCCATAGGGGATCTGTTGTACATACCGCACCTGGGTATCCGGCTGATTGGCATAGGCAATCAGCCGCTTGGCCTGGTCGACATGCCGCGAGCCTTTGATGATCGCCCAATAGTCCATACCGTACAGGCTGCCAGGCCATACCACGGCCAACGGGCTGCCCTGCTGCGCCGCCACCGCAATTCGTCCGCTGTAGGTGGAGGTCATGACCACGTCACCGGCTGCCAGCCATTGCGCGGGTTGAGCGCCGGCGTCCCACCACTGGATATGGGGTTTGAGTTCGCTGAGTTTGGCGAAGGCCCGCTCGACACCTGCCGGCGTGGACAATACCCGGTAAACGTCCTCGACCTTGACTCCGTCAGCCAACAGTGCGAATTCCAGGTTGTACACCGCACGCTTGCGCAGGCCGCGCTTGCCAGGGTACTTGTCGACGTCCCAGAAGTCGGCCCACGACGCCGGCGCCTGGGCCAATTTGCTGCGGTCGTAGGCAATAGCCACGCTCCAGACCAGCGCGGCCGACCCACAATCCTGTGCGGCTGCCGGGATCAGTTCGGCTGCATGGCCCAGGCGCTGCCAATCCAGGCGCTCGTAAATCCCCTCGTCGCAGCCGCGCATCAAGTCAGGGCCTTCGATCTGCACCACATCCCAATCGACATTGCCGGTGTCGGCCATGACCTGGATCCGTGCCATTTCGCCGTTGTATTCACTCTGGATCAGCTGGCTGCCGTCCTGGGCAATGAAGGGCTTGAAGATCGCCTCATCCTGGGCCTTCTGGCCTGCACCGCCATAACCGACCACGACCATCTGCTGCGCAGCTTGCGCATTGCTTAGGCCAAGGGCCAACAAGGCTGCACAAAGGCCGGTCACACGTGGATATAGCTGCATCGTAGTTTCCTCCTGGCGGTGCCCGACGGGCCCGTTTTCTTGTTGTTCTGAGGTCACACCCTCGCCATGCGAGTGAGGAAAACCTAGACAGACGCAAGTAAAAAAACAAGTTGATTTTTTACTATCGCTACACTTTTATAAGTAAAAATAACAACACCGCACCGGAGCCGCCTGATGCAGACCGCCTTCCCACACCTGTTCGAGCCCTTGCAGATCCGCGGCAAACGCTTGAAAAACCGCATCATGTCCACCGGTCACGACACCTGCCTGCCCACCGACAACCTGGTCAACGACAAGCTGATCGCCTACCAGCGCGACCGCGCTGCCGGCGGCGTCGGCCTGATCGTGCTGCAGGTCGCCGGGGTGCACGACAGTGCCCGCTACACCTCGCATGTGCTAATGGCCACTGACGATGCCTGCATCGATGGCTACCGGCAGCTTGCCGAGGCCTGCCACGCGCACGGCACCGTGGTGCTGTCGCAACTGTTTCACCCCGGGCGGGAGATCATGGAATCGGCAGACGGCCTGTTGGCGGTAGCCTACTCGGCCTCTGCGGTGCCCAATGAGCGCTTCCGGGTGATGCCACGGGCGCTGGACCAGGCAATGATCGACGAAATCGTCCAGGGCTACGCCAGCGCCGCCCGCCGCCTGCACCAGGCCGGGCTGGATGGCGTCGAGGTGGTGGCCAGCCATGGCTACCTGCCCGCGCAGTTTCTCAACCCGCGTGTGAACGTACGCAGCGATGGCTACAACGGTGACCTGGATCAGCGCCTGAGGTTCTTGCGCGAAGTGCTGGCCGCAGTGCGCGCCGCCACCGATGAGCAATTCATCATTGGCCTGCGCATCAGCGCTGACGAGCGCGACAGCCAGGGCCTGAGTGAAGACGAGTCACTGGCTGCTGCCGTGGCCTTGCAGGGCCAGCTCGACTACCTGCATATCGTCGCCGGTACCTCGGCCTCGCTGGGGGGCGCGGTCCATATCGTGCCGCCGATGGCCATCGAACCGGCGTACCTGGCCCGCGAGGCTGGCACCTTCAAGCAACAGCTGGCTATCCCCCTGTTCGTCACCGGGCGCATCAACCAGCCCCAGGAAGCCGAGCTGATCCTGGCCCGCGGCCAGGCTGATGTGTGCGGCATGACCCGGGCGCTGATCTGCGATCCGTCGATGCCAGGCAAGACCGAACGCGGCCAGGTCGAAGACGTGCGCGCCTGCATCGCCTGCAACCAGGCATGCATTGGCCATTTCCATCGTGGCTTGCCCATTTCCTGCATCCAGCGCCCGGAAACCGGGCGTGAGTTGCAGTACGGGCACCTCACGCCCACTTCCTCGCCCAAGCGCATAATGGTCGCCGGCGGCGGGCCTGCCGGCATGAAGGCCGCCGCCGTGGCCGCCGCGCGCGGGCACCAGGTCACGCTGTACGAGGCGGGCCCGCAGCTCGGTGGGCAGGTGCTGCTGGCCCAGCTACTGCCACGGCGTAGCGAGTTCGGGGGTGCCAGCACCAACCTTCAACGGGAAATGGCCCTGGCAGGTGTAGAAGTGGTGCGCAACACCCGGGTCGACCGCGCACTGGTCGAACGTGAGCGCCCTGATCTGGTCATTGCCGCTACCGGCGCCATCCCCTACTGGCCGGCGTTCGAGCGTACCGGCGAGCTTCAGGTAGTGGACGCCTGGCAAGTGCTGCGCAATGAGGTGAAACCGGGGCGTTCGGTGCTGGTGATCGACTGGCGCTGTGACTGGATCGGCCCCGGTATCGCCGAACGCCTGGTGCGCGAAGGCCATCAGGTCCAGTTGGCGGTCAACGGTACTCATTGCGGCGAGAGCCTGCCGCTTTACGTACGTGACCAACTGGCCGGCGAGCTGCATCGCCTGGGTATCCCTGTCACCCCATACGCACGCCTGTATGGCAGCGACGACAACACGGTGTACCTGCAGCACACCGCCAGCGGCGATCCGATGATCTTCGAAGGCATCGACACCTTGGTGCTGTGCATGGGGCATCAACCGCAAGACCGCCTGGCCACTGAACTGGCAGGTGTGGTGGACGTACGGCGGATTGGCGACTGCCTGGCACCGCGCACGGCCGAAGAAGCGATTCACGATGGCCTGACGGTTGCCTGGGCGCTCTGAGGCTGTACATACTGCGGCTTTTGCGATGGACCGACGCGCATGAGCCAACCCCCCCAGCCCCCTGCCAGCGAACCCGGGGGTGCCGCGCCGCAGTTCCTCGGCACCCGCATCCGCGGCCTGCGCAAGCGCCGCGGCATGACCCTGGCGGAGCTGGCCGCACACAGTGAACTGACTGCAGGCTACATCAGCCAGCTGGAGCGCAACCTCTCCTACCCGTCGATCCCGGCGCTGTTCAACATCGCCCGCAGCCTGGGCGTGACCATCCAGTGGTTCTTCGCCAGCGAGGCCACCACCGCGCCCGAAGACCAAGGCTATGTGGTGCGGCGCAACAGCCGCCTGAGCGTGCATTACGAAGATGGCATCGTCGATCAACTGCTCACCCCCCAGCCCAACCGCCAGCTGGAGATGCTGCACTCACGTTTCCCGCCAGGTACCTACAGCCAGCAAAGCTACAGCCACGACGGCGAAGAAGCCGGTTACCTGCTCAGCGGCACGTTTGAGCTGTGGGTAGGCGAGCGGCATTTCCAGCTGAGTGAAGGCGACAGCTTCAGCTTCTCGAGCCAGGAACCTCACCGCTACGGCAACCCCGGTGAAGTGGATGCCGTGGTGATCTGGGTGATCACGCCGCCAACATTCTGAAGCACTCCAGCAAGCCCTGGTAACACCGTTGACCGGCAATACGGTCTACCTTGTCCACCGAACTTCAAAGGAGCACAACCATGAAGCAGATCCTGATCATTGGTGCGGGCTTTGCCGGCCTGTGGAGCGCACTCAGCGCCATCCGCCAGCTTGACCTCAACGGCAGCAAGGGCGTCGAGGTCACCTTGCTCGCGCCCCAGGCTGAACTGCATGTGCGTCCGCGCTTTTACGAGCCAGACGTGCATACCATGGCCGCACCACTGCAGGCGCTGTTCGACGCTGTCAATGTCCGTTTCGTGCAGGGCACGGCCTACCACATCAATGAAGCGGCCCGCCGCGTTGGCTATCGCACTCGCAGCGGCACTCGCTGCACCCTGCCCTACGACCGTCTGATCATGGCCTGCGGCAGTGAGCTCGAGCGCCCTGACATGGTCGGCATCGAGCATGCCTTCGACGTCGACAAGCTCGACAGCGCCGCACGCCTGGAAACCCACCTGAAGTCACTGGCCAGCCTGCCGAACACGCCGGCACGCAATACCGTGGTGGTAGCCGGGGGCGGCTTTACCGGCATCGAGACGGCCACCGAATTGCCGGCCCGCTTGCGCGCGACACTGGGTGAAGACGCCGCGTTGCGCGTAGTGGTAATCGACCGCGGTGCCAGGATTGGCGCAGCGCTGGGTGACGGCATCCGCCCAGCCATCGAGCAGGCATGCGAGGCCCTGGGCGTGGAGTGGGTTTGCGGTGCCACAGTAGTTTCGGTAGACCCTGCCGGTGTGCAGCTGGACAACGGCCAGCGGATCGACGCCAGCACGGTGGTCTGGACGGTTGGCTTCAAGGCCAACCCGCTCACCGAACAGATCAGCGGCGAGCGCGACAACCGCGGCCGCTTGCATGTCGATGGCAACCTGAAGGTCAAGGGCAATGATGCCGTGTATGCAGCTGGAGACGTGGCCTACGCCACCTGTGACGAGCTTGGCAATCATGCCGTGATGTCGTGCCAGCATGCGATTGCGCTGGGGCGCCATGCGGGCAACAATGCCGCTGCCGAGTTGCTTGGCGTAGCACCAATGGCTTACAGCCAGCCCAAATACGTGACGTGCCTGGACCTGGGGGCCTGGGGCGCGGTGTACACCGAAGGATGGGACCGTGAGGTTTCGCCACCGGAGGACAAGGCCGAAGCCAAGGCGCTGAAGCGCCAGATCAATTCAGTGTGGATTTATCCGCCAGCGGCTGACCGGGCATCGGCCCTGGCGGCAGCTGATCCGCTTATCCCGGTGGCCTGAACGCTTCTACAGGTTGGAGTGGCCTTGTGCTTCGACAGGGCCACGCTTGCAACCAACCGCTCCCTTGATCAGGCAGCAGCAAACAGCTCGTTGGCAATCTGCGCCTGTGCAGCATCGATCGCCTGGCTGCGCTGCTCCGGGCCATAGGCCAGGCCGTGGGCCCGGACGATTTCCAGGTCGGTAATACCGATGAAGCCCAGGAACACTTTCAGGAAGTCTTCATGCCCGGCGCCAGTCGGCTGGCCAGCGTGCAGGCCACCCGCAGTGGAAACCAGCACCACTTTCTTGTTGCCGCACAGGCCTTGCGGGCCGGCTTCAGTGTAGCGGAAGGTCTTGCCGGCGACGGCCACGCGGTCAATCCAGGCTTTGAGCTGGGTCGGCACAGTGAAGTTGTACATGGGCGCACCAATCACCACGGCATCGGCAGCCAGGAACTCTTCGAGCGTCTCGGCGCTCAGCTTGGCTTCGAAAGCCTGGGCCGCGTCGCGTACGTCTTCAGGGGTGCCTGCAGCGACCAGGGTGGCGGCGGAGAAGTGGGCAATGGCATCGGCAGCCAGGTCGCGGTAAACCACCTCAACGCTTGGGTCTGCAGCCTTCCAGGCTTCGACCACTTCGCGGCTCAGCTGACGCGAGGCGGAATTGTCGCCCAGGATGCTCGAATCGATGTGCAACAGTTTCATGGGACTCTCCTGTGAGTGAAGACCGCAGCTGTGGGCGATCACGATGGGGAGAATCCTATCGAAGTGACCAATAGCTGATAAGTAAGCAAAAATGCGTTAGTTTGTCCCACATATGGAACAGTGAGACATTCCCATGCAAGACCTCAACGACCTCTTCTACTTCGCGCGCGTCGTCGAAGCCGGCGGATTCGCCGCCGCCGGGCGCCAGCTGGGCATTCCCAAGTCGCGCCTGTCGCGGCGTATCGCCGAGCTTGAAGAGCGCCTGGGCACACGCCTGTTGCAGCGCACCACCCGGCAACTCAAGCTCACCGCAGTAGGTGAACGTTACTTGCATCATTGCCAGGCCATGTTGCTGGAGGCCGAAGCCGCCGACGAGACCGTGGCCAGCATGAGCAGTGAGCCGCGCGGGCGTTTACGGGTATCGTGCCCGGTGGCACTGGCACACGCCTTCCTGCCGGATGTGATCAGCCGCTTTCTCGAGCAGTACCCGCTGGTGCAACTGGACATGGTATTGCTCAACCGCCGGGTCGACCTGATTTCCGAAGGCATTGATGTGGCGTTGCGCGTACGCGACCTGGGCGACGAAGATCCGGCCCTGGTCACCCGCCGCCTGCGCCAGGCGCAAATGCAACTGGTGGCCGCACCCGGTTTTGCCGACCACATTCGCGAACCGGGCGAGTTGGCATCATTGCCCGTACTGGGCGCAGCCGAAGCAGACCGGCTGGTACACTTCCGCCTGTTCGGCCCCCATGGCAAACAGCAGGAAATAGCGCTGGAGCCACGCTTGGCGATCGACGATTTCGTAGTACGTAACGCTGCTGTACGTGCCGGCCTGGGGTTCACTGCGCTGCCCAGCATGTTCTGTGAAGAGGAACTGGAACGCGGCGAACTGGTGCGCCTGCTGCCAGACTGGTCGCTGCCGGGTGGCTACCTGCAGGCGGTTTACCCACACCGGCGTGGCCTGCTGCCTGCAGTCCGGGTGTGGATCGATCACCTGGCGGCGTCATTCGAGGCTTGTGGAGAGCGGTATGTCTGAACGGAAGATGAGCGAAGCCCAGGTAGCGGCATTTTGCCTAAGCCTGCCGGGTGCGCGGGAAGACTACAAATGGGGCGGCATCCGAGTGTTTTCGGTTGCAGAAAACAAGATGTTCGCGGTTCTCGACCTGGCGGGTGCCGGGTTGTCGTTCAAGGTAGCCGACGAGCTGTTTCTGGGTTATTGCGATCGCCCCGGGATACGGCCGGCGCCGTACCTGGCGCGGGCACGGTGGGTCAGCATGGCGCCGCCCTACCCCATGGGGCGTGATGAACTGTGTGATGTGTTGCAGCGGTCGCACCAGCTGGTAGTGCGTCGGTTGCCCAAGCGGTTGCAG
This sequence comes from Pseudomonas sp. CGJS7, assembly GCF_036961695.1. Taxonomy (NCBI): domain Bacteria; kingdom Pseudomonadati; phylum Pseudomonadota; class Gammaproteobacteria; order Pseudomonadales; family Pseudomonadaceae; genus Pseudomonas; species Pseudomonas sp. CGJS7. The sequence goes on from NZ_JBAMDI010000004.1 coordinate 192,597, forward strand.
GTGGGGTTGGTCATGTGATCGACCTGTACCGGCCCTTTCGCGGCTTTACCCGCGAAGAGGCCGGTACAACTGCACATCAGCCAAGGGGCAGATAACGCCCGTCAAGAAACAGCCAGTCTGCCCAGAACACCTGGTGCAGCAGCACAATCCCCCAGCACACCACCTGGAACGACACCTTGCGGGTCTTGTGCCGAAACAGCTGCTGCGCCAATAGCGCCCCCGGCCAACCACCGAGCAGTTCACTGGCATGCAGCACTTTCTCGGGTGTACGCCAGGCCTGGTTACGTGCCTGCTGCTTGTCCTGCCAATACAGCAACAGGCTGATCAGGCTCATGGCCGGGTACAACGCCAACGGCCACCAGGCCTGATCGTTCCAGGCCATGCGCGCCGCCCCCAGGCCGGGCAACAGGCAAAGCACGCCCAACAGCAGCAGCTTCAGGCGCACGTTGCGCACGCCTTCAGCCCGTTGCCCACGCAGCGCCTCAGCCATGTGCCGTGGACCAGTCGACCCAACCGAACTGCCAGGTCGCCAGAATGAACAGGCCGAACACAATGCGATACCAGGCAAATGCCGCGTAGCTATGGTTGGCAATGAACTTGAGCAACGCCCGTACTGCAATCATGGCGAAGATGAACGAAGTCACGAAGCCGAGCGCGAACACCGGCAGATCGCCGGGCTGGAACAAGTCACGGTATTTGTAGCCCGAATACACCGCCGCACCGACCATGGTCGGCATTGCCAGGAAGAACGAGAACTCGGTCGCTGCCTTGCGCGACAGGCCGAACAGCAGGCCACCGATAATGGTAGAACCGGAGCGCGACGTGCCCGGGATCATCGCCAGGCACTGGATGAAGCCTATTTTCAGCGCATGGCTCCAGCGCATGTCGTCCACATGGTCCACCTCCACGCGGTGCTCACGGCGCTCGGCCCAGAGCATGATCACGCCCCCCACCACCAAAGCCGCCGCCACGGTGACGGGGTTGAACAGGTATTCGTGAATAAGGTCGGCGAACAGCACACCCAGGACCACCGCCGGCATGAACGCCAGCAGCAGGTTGCCCGTGAAGCGGCGCGCCTTGGGCTGGTGGGTCAGGCCGAAGACCACTTCGAAAATCTTGCTGCGAAACTCCCACACCACCGCCAGGATCGCCGCCAGCTGAATGATGATGTTGAAAGCCATGGCCCGTTCGCCGCCAAAACCGATCAAGTCGGCGACGATAATCTGGTGACCGGTACTGGAGATCGGCAAAAACTCCGTCAGCCCTTCGACCACGCCTAAGATGATTGCCTGGAAGGCAGTCCAAAAATCCATCATTCCCCCGGATGGAGCGCTGCTTGTCGCAGGCCCCTTGTTCTTGATTTGCTTGAAATTGCCTTACACGGCCCGGCTTTTTTACAGCGACTGTTGGGCGCAACGCCAGTAGAAAAGTTCACGCCTGTTAAAGGTTTCATCTTGCGCGGCCGAAATCCTGACAGAGCCCCTTGGCAATCGCTTTACCTGACCCGTTGCAGACTATCACCAACATAGCACTTAGCCATTAGTCGGGTGTGGGCTCGCTGCAAAGCATGCTTCGATGCACCTCAATAAAAAGAACAATGCGGGAGCTGATGGATGAACACTCTGAGATCGATGTCAATCAGTCGGCGCCTGTGGCTGATCCTTGTGGTGGCGGTGGCCATGCTGGTGGTACTGGGCCTGCTGATGCTGCGGCAGATCCATGGTGACCTGTACCAGGCCAAGGCGGAGAAAACCCGCCACGTGGTGCAGACCGCCGCGGGTGTGCTGGCCTATTACCAAGGCCTGGAAGCTGCCGGCACGCTCAGCCGCGAAGCCGCCCAGCAACAGGCGCTGCAGGTAGTGCGCGCGCTGCGCTACGACCATGACGACTATTTCTGGATCAACGATCTGGGGCCGAAGATGATCATGCATCCGGCCAACCCCAAGCTCGACGGCCAGGACCTTTCCGCCATCCGCGACCCCGATGGTTTCGCCGTGTTCAACGAAATGGTCGCCCTTGCCCGCCAGCAGGACGCCGGCCCGGTCAACTATCGCTGGCCCAAGCCCGGCGCCAGTGAGCCGGTAGCCAAGACCTCGTATATTCAGCTGTTCAAGCCGTGGGGCTGGATCATCGGTTCGGGCGTGTACGTCGATGACGTACAGGCCGAATTCGCTCGCCAGTTGCGCGACGCTTCGCTGGTTGGCGTGGGCATTGCCCTGCTGATGGCGCTGGTGGTCATGCTGATTGCCCGCAGCATCGCCCGCCCGCTGCAGGAAGCAGTGCAGGCGATGGGCAACATCGCCAGCGGCGAAAGCGACCTGACCCGGCGCCTGGACACCCATGGCAGCGACGAGATCACCCACCTTGGCGAGCACTTCAACCGTTTCAACGGCAAACTGCAAGGTGTCGTCGGCCAACTGCAAGGTGCGGCCCACGCATTGGCCCAGTCCGCCGGGCACGTCGGTGACAATGCAGGTGCCGCACAACAGCGCAGTGCCCAGCAATCGTTACAGATGGACCAGGTGGCCACTGCAGTCAATGAGGTGACCTACGCCGTGCAGGACGTGGCCAAGACCGCTGAACAGGCCGCCGGAGAAATGCGTACGGCACAACAACAGGTGACGCACGGCCAGCAGGCCATCCACGGCAGCCTGGCGCAGATCGACCGCCTGTCGCTGACCATCGATGAGGCCGTACAGGTAATCCGCGACCTGGCCGGCCACAGCACGCGCATCGGCGGCGTGCTGGACGTGATTCGTTCCATTGCCGAACAGACCAACCTGCTGGCGCTGAATGCCGCCATCGAGGCGGCACGGGCTGGCGAGCAAGGCCGGGGCTTTGCCGTGGTCGCCGACGAGGTGCGGCTGCTGGCCCAGCGTACAGCACAATCGACGGCCGAGATTCATACCATGATCGAGCACCTGCAGAGTCAGTCGGACGCTGCGGTCAAGGCCATAGACACCAGCAGCGAAGCATCGCGCCAGACTGTCGAACAAGCCCGCGAGGCCGGCGCCAGCCTGGACGCCATCAACCAGGTGCTGAACAACCTCACCGCATTGAATGCCTCCATTGCCAGCGCCACCTTGCAGCAGTCGCATGTGGTCGAAGAGATCAACCGCAATGTGCTGGATACTGCCGGGTTGTCGCAGCAGACCGCCGATGCGGCGCGTCAGTCCAGCGATGCCGGGGTGGCATTGGGGCGCTTGAGCGAAGAGCTGGAGCAGTTGTTGCGGCAGTTCCGGGTCTGAGAACAAGCCCTTTGTGGGAGCGGGCAGGCCTGCTCCAGCAGGTATCGAGTGACCTTGAAGCCTGCGCTGCAACCTGTGGGAGCAACTGTCTTGCTCAATTTCTGAAAGCTGGCGCGATCCGAGTGGGAGCTCAATTTCTAAAAGCTGGCGCGATCCCTGTGGGAGCGGGCATGCCCGCGAAGGAAGCAACGCGGTGGATGGCACCGGCGCTGCCGGTGTTCGCGGGTAAACCCGCTCCTACAAAGGGGTATCCCACCGCTGCGCCCTACACCTTCACCGGCCGACCCGCTACAATCTCGCCCCTTCCCCGTAGTCTCCAAGGATCGCCGATGTCCGGCCTTGAACTCATTGCCGCCCTCCTCGGCGTTACCGCTGTCTGGCTCACGGTCAAGCAGAACGCCTGGTGCTGGCCGATCGGCCTGGTCATGGTGCTGATCTATGGCTGGCTGTTCTACGAAGTAAAGCTGTACTCGGGCATGTTGCTGCAAGTGGCCTACGCCATCCTGCAACTGTACGGCTGGTGGCAATGGAAGCGCCCCGACCACGCTGAGGACGCCCGTCAGGTCTCCCGTCTGCCACGCCCGGCACTGCTCACCGGCCTGGCCGCCGGGGTGCTGCTGAGCGCCGCCCTGGGCGCGGCCATGGCCAACTGGACCGATGCCGCCCTGCCCTGGCTGGATGCCACCCTGACCGGATTCAGCCTGGTCGCGCAACTGTGGATGGCGCAGAAACGCCTGCAGTGCTGGCCACTGTGGGTCGTGGTCGACATCGTCTATGTGGGCCAATACCTGCATCAGCAGCTGTATTTCACCGCAGGCTTCTTCGCCGTGCTCACCCTGATTGCTGTACGCGGCTGGCTGGAATGGCGGCGCGACCCGGCGTTGGTACAGCCATGAGTGCGCCGCAAGCAATGAAAGTGCTGGTACTGTGCGGCCCAGAATCCAGTGGCAAAAGCTGGCTCAGCGGGGTGATCCAGGCACATTTTGGTGGCGTGGTGGTGGGCGAATACGTGCGCCATTTCATCGACCAGCAATGCCGTGACACCTGCTACGCCGATATTCCCGCCATCGCCCGCGGACAACTGGCATGGGAGGACCGTGCACGTGAGCAGGCGCCCCCGCTGCTAATTCTGGACACCCACCTGCTAAGCAACATGCTCTGGAGCCACGCACTGTTCGACGACTGCCCAACCTGGCTGGAAGAGGCACTGCTGGCACGGCGTTACGACCTGCACCTGTTGCTCAGCCCGCAAGGGGTGGACTGGATTGCCGATGGGCAGCGTTGCCAACCCGACCTCAGTGATCGTCAGCGCTTTTTCGACGACAGCCAGGCGTGGCTGAGGCGACACAACCAACCGCACCAAATACTGGATGGCAATTGGCCGCAACGCCAATTGCTGGCCCTGCAATCGGTTGCTATGCTGCTTGGTAGCGATGCGCCATCATGCCCAACCGAGTGTTAAACCACTGACACACCCCGGTGGGGCAAAGCCCCCGAAATTGCGGGGCTTCCCCCTGTCCTGGGGGCAGTGTCAAGCCCGTGAAACACACTTGCAAAAACCCTTCCCATCAAGGCCACAGCTGACTTTGCCGGCAACGCGCAGGGCAAGCTGTTTCAAGCCTGAGACAGCATGCGCCGCATTTTGTCAGCCTCTTGCCCTAACTATCTGATCTGAAACGTATTCTAAAAAGCGGCACACCTTCTGCTCTGTCGTTCGCATCGCTGAACAGGCCCAGCGCTCAAAGAAGGAGTTGCCGTCGTGAGGAAACGTGACAAACGCCTCTATCACCTATTACTGGTGGGTTGTGTACTGGGGTCACTCAGCCTGACGGCTCAGGCGGACAAGGGGATCATCATCATCAAGCGCGATGTGCAGGTGCGCAACGCGACCATCCCGCCGCTGATTCCAGACCCGAGCCCTACCACCGTCAATGCCAACCCTTCTGCCCACGTGCTCAAGCAAACCAACGAGCTGAGCGATGGCGATTTCGCCAGCATCAGCAGTGGTGCAGGCATCAGCAACCTGGTCACCCAGCAGACCAACAACCTGGGTGGCAACCTCGGCAACCAGAACCAGCTTCCCAACTTGGCGGGCGGACGCGGCACGGGGTCGGGTAACGGTATCTCGAACATGGTCAACTCAAGCGTGCAGCGTGGCCTCGCGCCGCTGCAGATTCTGACCGGCGGGGGCAAGTGAGATGAAGCGCACACTGCTGATGCTGGCCGCCCTTTGCACTGCACCGGCCTTTGCGCAATCCCTGGTTCCGGTCATCAACAACGCCGATATCGACAGCTCCGGCAGCCGCTATCAGGGCAACCTCTCTGTCAACCAGGCCGCTGGTGACAAACAGCAGCAGGTCAATGCGCGCGCCATCGCCGTCGGCCCCGAAGCCAATGCAAGCACCCAGATCCGGCAACGGCTCAACACGCCCGCCGACCCCGCGATGGACGCCCGCTCGACCATCCAGGGCAACGCTTTCAGCAACGGCAGCGGCGCCCTGGGGGTCAACCAGAGCGCAGGTGCCAACACCCAGCAAGCCAACGCACTGAGCATCAGCATTGGTGCACAACCGCAAAGCATCGACGACAGCGTCCTCATGCAACAGAACGTGGCGCTGATCAACAACTCAGGAGCAACTGACATTCCAGCAGGCTATCGCCAGGTCACTACCAGTGACCAGGCCTTCACCGGTAGCCGAGGGGTGATCCAGTTGAACCAGAGTGCCGGGGTGGGAAACCGAATGGCCAACACCTTGAGCATCCGGGTCGCGGATTGACCCTGCAGTTAAGAACGACACTTAACCTAATAGCGTACGGAGAATCACCATGAAACCCTCGATGGCAATCAAGCCTCTGGTTTTCGCAATTGCTGCGGTCATGGCTGTTGCTGTACAAGCTGGGCAAAATGATCGGCGTAATGACCACCATAACGGCCACCATAACAATGGTCATCACAATCCTCCACCCACCAAGATCCCTGTGTATGCAACGGCCAATGCCTGGGATACCCAAACCAGCACTCGCAACCGCATCTCCAATGAAGGCACCATCAACGAAGCCGAGATGAGTGACTCTGGCACCGGCTCCAGCGGCAACGTTGGGATAAACGTGGCGGCCGGTAACGGCAACCAGCAAGACAACGCCGCTGCCATTGCCAACGCAGGCTCCGACTCGAGCCTGGACAACAGCTTCGTGTTCGGCATGGCCAGTGCCACGGCTGACGTTGTGCAAACCAGCAGAAACAACCGGGTCGACAACTATTCGACCCAGTCTTCGGCTGTGATGAGCGGCTCAGCCAGCGGGGCTGAGGGCAACATCGGCATCAACGTTGCCGGTGGCGACCTCAACCAGCAGAAAAACACCATGGCCATCGCCAACACCGGTGCTCCGCTGGGCAACGCCACTGCCACGGCTTCGGCCAATCAGGACGGCCCAGGCCTGGTTGTAAACAACAGCGCCGACCGCACCTACCGGGTGGATACGATTACCATCACCAAGTCGGCCAGCGGCTCAAGCTCGAAGGAAGGCAGCTTCAACTCGACCGACGACCGCAGCTCGTCTTCGAGCTTCAGCCTCGCCGGTGCGCATAGCGCCAGCTCCAGCGGCTCCAGTGGCTGGGACTCCAGCGGCTCGCAATCCAGCAGTGCCAGCGGCTCCCACAACTCGAGCGCAAGTGGCTCGTTCGGCTGGGATGCCAGTGGCTCTGCCAGCGGCAGCCACAGCGCGTCGAGCAGCGCCAGCCTGACAGCCTCGCTGGACGCTGACGTTAGCGCCTCGCGTACCCGGACCACCGACTTTGGTCGTTTCGAGCGTACCGATTCCAGCTCCTTCGAAGGCTCGCTGAATGCGTCGCTGGATGCGTCGATCGACAAGTCGCACGAAAGTGCATACGACTCGTCGTTCGAGAAAGCATTCGACTCCAACTACGACAAGTCGCATCAGTCGTCCTACGACAAGTCCAAGGAGTCTTCGTACACCAAGTCTCACGACTCTTCGTACGAGAATGCTTCTGCGTCTGAGTTCTCGAAGTCTGGCGAGCATTCGAAAGAATCCTCGAACGACGTTTCGAAGAGCTACAGCGAAAGCAGCGCTTACGACTTGAGCAATACTGTGTCCTTCCAAGTGCTGACCCCGACCGGCTGGGCCAACCCAGTCACCAACACTGCAACCCTTAGCGGTTCGGTGAACGGTGGCAGCGGTAACCTGGGCGTGAACGTAGCAGCCGGTGTGGGCAACCAGCAAAGCAACTCGCTGGCCATCTCCAACACCTCGTTCTGACCGCTGTGCTTGAGGCCCCCTTCGGGGGGCCTTTCTTCAACACACCGTAAGGCACCCGATCATGCGTATTTTCGCCTTGGCGTTTTTGCTGTGCCTGGCCAGCGTGAGCGAAGCTGCACAAATGCCGCTGTCCGTCCTGCCGGGCGGCGCCGTGGTGTTCAAACCGATCCAGAGCTTGCGCGAACGCAAGTTCGCCGACCTGGTGCAACAAAAGACCGACTTCAGCTGCGGCGCGGCCGCGCTGGCGACCATCCTGCGCCAGGCCTACTGGCTGGATGTGGACGAACATCAGATCATCGAAGGCATGCTGGCCCACGCCGACCAGGACCTTGTGCGCACGCAAGGCTTCTCGATGCTCGACATGAAGCGCTACGTCGAAAGCCTCGGGATGCGTGCCCGCGGTTACCGGGTGGCGCCCGAAACCCTGCACAGCGTGCGCATTCCTGTCGTGGTGCTGATGGATGTGCGCGGCTACAAGCACTTCGTGGTCATGCAGAAAGTCGACAAAGGTTGGGTGTACGTGGGTGATCCGGTGCTGGGCCACAAACGATACAAGGTCGACGATTTCCTCAAGGGCTGGAACGGCATCATCTTCGCGGTGATCGGCCAGGGTTACGACAAGAACAACATCCTGCTCGACCCGCCCCTGCCACTGACCGCCAAGGGCCGGGTGAACAACTTCACCCCCGTGCAGGACTCAGAGCTGCTGGACTTCGGCTTCATCAGAAGCGACTTCTTCTAACGACTGTTCTAATGACAAGGAGCATGAGGCTCCAGGGAGCATTTCATGAAGACTTCATTGTGGTTGGCCATCGCCTGCCTGGCAGCCAGCTTGCCCAGTCACGCAGAGGCGTTGAAACCCATTGAACTGAAGGACCAGGAGCTTGCGAACCTGCGGGGCCGCTATGTGATGCCCGGAAGAATCGTGAGCTTCGGCATCGTCATGTCCAGTACTTGGCAAAATACAAAAGGGGATGTGATCGGGGCAACGTCCACGCTGCAGGTTCAGCAATCGACCATCAAACCCCAGTTCTATGTGTCGATGATTGACAAAAAAGGCGCAGGTCCGGCGCCGAGCAACGCTTCTGCTGCCGGGACTGGCGTGGTAACGGGCGGCAACGGCCTGACCACCACCGAAGGTGTGACCCAGGTGGTCCGTGCAGCCGGTGACAACAACGCCGCTTACAACAACGTCGATATCAACGTGACCAAAGCCAACCAGGCACCCGCCGTACAACAGCAAGGCCAGGTACTGGCCGCCGGCCAGACCCTGGTCGGGGAAAATGGCGCCGGCGCGCTCAGTGTGTCTTCCAGCGGTGTAGGCGTGCAGCTCAACATCAATGCCAGCAACAACCAGGGCAGCAGCGTTCAACGCCTGGCCCAAGGTGGCCTGCTGCAGAACTCGACGCTGCTTGGCAATGGCAACCTGGTCAACAACGTCACCACCCTGAACGTTGTCATGCGCGAGAGCGTGCCGACAGCGGCTTCCCTCAACGGTAGCCTCGACCAGCTCAAAGGTCTTCGCACCTTCGGATACTGATCTACGCTCAGTCTCATCGAAAGTAGTTGGAAGGGACGGCAACTCCATGTACCGATCTTTTACGCTCCGAGCTTTTGTGTGCTTGACGACCTTGGCCCCCGCCACCGCACTTTACGCAGCCGCCGACCCACAAGTCGAAGCGCTGAAGCAGGAACTGATTGAACTCAAACGCCGCTATGAGGCACAGCAACAGGCACTGATGGTGCTGGAGCAACGTGTGCGCCAAGTCGAGGAGGCCCCTGCTGCCGCGCAACCCAAACGCTTGGTCAAGTCTCCGGCCGAGGGGGTGAAAGGTGCGCAGACCGTCGCTTCTGGCGCACCGGGCACTACAGGGAGCTCCTACGGCCAGGCGCTGACAGCCGATTCCGAGCCGGCGCAAAGCGTTTCCAACCTGTATGACGAAGCCAGCGGATTCTTTGGCGGGGGCAAGTTCAGCTTCGAAACCGGCGTCACCTATACCCATTACGATACCCGTGCGCTGACCCTAAATGGCTTTCTGGCACTGGACTCGATCTTCCTCGGCAGCATCAACCTCGACCGGATCAAGGCTGACAACTGGACCCTGGACATGACTGCCCGCTATAACCTGGCGCAGCGCTGGCAGTTCGATATCAACGTCCCCGTGGTTTACCGCGAGTCCACCTACTCGTCCGGTGGTGCGGGGGGGGCCGGGGCAACCACTTCCGATGCCAGCGTGACCCGCGACCCGGAAATCGGCGATATCAACGTCGGGGTTGCCTACAAATTCCTCGACGAGGACGAAACCTGGCCTGACGCAGTGGCCACCCTGCGCATCAAGGCACCGACCGGCAAAGACCCCTACGGCATCAAACTGCGCGAGGTGGACGGCAACAACAACCTCGCGGTACCGGAAAGCCTACCGACCGGCAACGGTGTATGGTCGATCACACCGGGCATCTCGCTGGTCAAGACCTTCGACCCGGCCGTGCTGTTCGGCAGCCTGTCCTACACCTACAACATGCAAGACTCGTTCAGCGACATCAGTCCGCAGGTGAACAGCAAGGTGCCGGGTGACGTCAAGCTTGGCGACTCGTGGCAGATCGGCGGGGGCATCGCCTTTGCCCTTAACGAAAAGATGAGCATGTCGTTCTCGGTATCTGACCAGTTCGCCCGCAAGAGCAAGATCAAACCTGATGGCGGCGACTGGCAATCGATCTCCAACAGTGACTACAACGCCGCCAACTTCAATATTGGCCTGACCTTCGCCGCCACCGACAACCTGACCATCGTGCCCAACCTGTCCATTGGTCTGACCGATGACGCACCTGACTTTTCTTTCAGCCTGAAATTCCCTTATTACTTCTGATAGTTGCCATCGGCCGGGCCTGTGCGAACGGGCCCGGCTTTGGTTACAAGCCTTGTAACCGGCCGCCTTCCCTGCCCTGGCCTGATATCATCAAGCACAGATGCATGACGATTTAATGGCAAAAGGGAAGTTTTTGTGAAGAACCTGTCCGACCACCCAAGCACCCGGCTTGCCACTTTGGCGGCTCTGGTGCTGGTGATCCCACTGGGTACGCGCGCCATGCTGGGTTGGTCCAACCCGTTCGGTTACCTGTCCGATCTCGCCCTCGGCAGCCTGTTGATAGTGCTGCTACACCGCAGGCCGTGGTGGCTGGCGCTGCCGGTGCTGCTGGCCTGGGCGGCGCTGTGGGTGGCCTCGGCCGAACTGGTGAGCGCAGTGGGCCGACTGCCCACCAGCGCCGACCTGAACTACCTGACCGACCCGCAATTCATGGAGAATTCGACCGGTGGCGGCCTGGCCCATGCCTGGCTCCCCTGGGCCCTGGGTGGCGGCCTGCTGGCCTGGCTGGCCTTTGCGTGGCGCAGCCGTGCTCGGCGTAGCCAGCCACTGCCGCGCAAAGCCTGGGCCATACCCGTACTGCTGTTCGGCGCGCATTGGGGCAGCCAGCAGTTGCTACCTTCCGATGCCGACCAGTGGCGGCAATACAACCTCCCCCACCAGTTGATGTCTGCCGGGGTCGGTAACCTGCAACGCCAGGTCGAAGGCTGGATGGGCCACACGCAAACCTTCACCCCGCTGGCCAGCAGCGGCCTGACTCAATCCGACCTGCATGGGCAAAGGCTGCTTGCCGGCCCGGGAAGCGCCCGCAACTTGCTGGTGATTACCCTGGAAGGCATCCCGGGCGCCTACCTGCGACCTAACCGCCAGGCGCTGAACAGCCATTTCAACGAAGACTTGATGCCCAAGCTCAGCAAATGGGCCGAGCGCGGCATGAACACCCCAGACTACGTGCTGCACACCCACCAGACCATCCGTGGCCTGTATGCGATGCTGTGCGGCGATTACGACAAGCTGGCCAACGGCACGCCCAAGGGCGTGGAACTGCTGACCCAGAACCAACGCAACCAGGCCTGTCTGCCGGCACAATTGCGCCAGGCCGGTTTCACCACCCACTACCTGCAAGGCGCGGGCCTGCGCTTCATGGCCAAGGACCGCATCATGCCGCACATCGGTTTCGAAGCGGTGCATGGCCAGGAGTGGTTCAGCAACAAGAACTACCTGCACTTCCCATGGGGCAAGGATGACCGCGCTTTCTTCGAAGGCGCCCTGGGCTATGTGGGCCAGTTGCAGAAGCAGGACAAGCCATGGATGCTGACGCTGCTCACCGTGGGCACCCACCAGCCCTATTCGGCGCCGGCCGAGTACCTCGAGCGCTACGCCACACCGAAACAGGCAGCGGTCGCCTACCTGGATGACGCAGTCGGGGCATTTCTTGACAATCTTGAGCGCCAGGGCGTCCTCAAGGACACACTGGTGGTGGTGACTTCCGACGAGTCCCACGGCATCGATGGCGTGCGCCTGGCCTCGTCCTGGGGCTTCAACCTTACCCTGGCGCCGGAGCAGGCCCAGCTGCCAACCATCAAGCGCGGCACCTACGGCCATATCGACCTGGCCACCTCGCTGCTCGACTACTTCGCACTGCCCATTCCCGTCGCGCTTGGCGGTCGCTCGCTGTACCGCGACTACGACAGCGGCCGCGAGATGATCTCCTACACCAACGGCATGCTGCGCTACCACAACGGCCAGGGCCTGTTCACCGAATGTGACTTCCAGCAGCGCTGCCGGCGTTATGCCAGTGAAGGCTTCATCGCCGACCAGGCCCGCTACCTCGGTCCGGCCGACAGCCTGCTGGGCCAACAGATCGGCGCCTTGGCCGTGGTGCTCGACCAGTCCTTGCTGCAAACCCCGCTCAACCTGCGTTACCAGTTCGGCGGCCCTTCGCCGATCAAGTTGCGCAAGCGCATTGACGATGACTGGGCCGACAACCTCATTGGCGCCCAGTATCTGGAAATGCCCGGAGGCTCGCACACCCGCGTGCGGGTCAAGGTCCGCTCGCTGGACCCCAAACGTGCGGCCTACATCCGGCTCAAGGCCAAGCAGTTGGAACAGGACGTGCCGCTGGGCCTGCCAGAAGAGGTAAAGGTCACCACCGACGCGCCACTGGAGATGGAGTTCAGCTTCGACAACCCGACCGAGCGCAAGGCGTTTTCCTTCCACTTGCTGGGCTATGGCGGCGGCAAGGTAGAAGTCAGCGACTTCAGCGTGATCACCGCCCTGCCTGGTGAGGATGACGGCGCCGATGAACGGGCCGAGGGGCATATCGCCCATTCGGGCTAAGCAGATACCGCTCATCGCCCGGCCACCGGTGCTTGTCGAATCGACCTGGTCGTACTCGACCAAGGTGTGAATCCCCCAGCGAGGAGACAGCACCATGAGCACCCGCGAAAGCAGGCACCCGGTGGTTTCCCGCAGCCAGTGGCTGGCGGCTCGCCAGCAACTGTGGCTGCACGAAAAAGCATTTACCCACCACCGCGACGCGCTAGCTGCAGCCCGTCGCGCCCTGCCTTGGGTAAAGGTCGAGCAGGATTACCGCTTCTTCGGGCCAAACGGCGCGTTGAGTCTGGCCGACCTGTTCGCAGGCCGCAGCCAGTTGCTGCTTTACCACTTCATGTTCGCCGAAGGCTGGAGCGAGGGCTGCCCCGGCTGCTCTTTTCTGGCCGACCACTTTGACGGCGCCAATCTGCACCTGGCCCACCACGATGTGTCGCTGGTGGCGGTGTCTCGGGCGCCGTATGCCGAATTCCAGGCATTTCGCCAGCGCATGGGCTGGCAGTTCCCGTGGTATTCGTCGCATGGCAGCGACTTCAACGAGGACTTTGGCGTCAGTGTCGGCAGCGAAGGCCAGCGGCAGTACAACTATGAGCCGTACGAGGGCAATGAAAGCGAGCTGCCCGGCTTGAGTGCGTTTTTCCGCGAAGGCGACGGCAGCGTGTACCACACCTACTCAACCTACGCCCGCGGACTGGACATTCTGGTCAACACCTACAACTTCCTCGACATTGCGCCACTGGGGCGCAACGAAGGTGGGACCATGGACTGGGTGCGGCACCATGACCGCTATGAAGGGCAACCGGACAAGCCTCACTGCTGTCACAGATGATGCTGGCAACACGCACACCTGTGGGGGGGCAACTGTCCTGCTCAACATTGACGGCCTGCGCGGTCGCCCCGTAGGAGCGGGTTTACCCGCGAAGAGGCCGGCCCTGCTGGCCAATTTCCACCCGCCGTGCACCGTTGCGGCCGCTACCGTATTCGCGGGTAAACCCGCTCCTACACAGATTGATGGTGGACACACATCGGAGATTGGACACAGCCCGTCGTGTAGGAGCGGGTTTACCCGCGAAGAGGCCGGCCCTACTGGCCAATTTCCACCCGCCGTTCACTGTTGCTGCCGCTACCGTATTCGCGGGTAAACCCGCTCCTACACAGATTGATGATGGACACACATCGGAGGTTGGACACAGCCCGTCGT